>JASLJL010000297.1 GCA_030152405.1 Gordonia sp. (in: high G+C Gram-positive bacteria)
GAAGAGGGACGGATCGTTCGTCACACGGCCACGATACCGCCGCTTCGGCAGCCCTGCTGAATTGCGTTCACGTCGACCTCAATCGACGTGGGGTGCGGTGCGCAGCGCTAGAAGTCCCACTCCAGCGCGGTGGCGAGACGCCCCACACTCGCTCCGATGCCGAGCTCGTCGACGAGTTCACGCAGCCGGTCCGGATCGGCGGGAGCGGCGGGCAGACGGTCATCGTCGCGGCTCTCGACGGTGTCGGCGTCGGTGCGCACGGCGACCACCGTCCGCGCGGCCGCCAGATAGTCTTTCGAGTTCTGTATCGAGTTCCGCGCTCTCGCCGCCATCGTCGAGTCGTCTCGGTACGCGGCGGCCTCGAGGGTGTCGAGATCGCCGTACTCGGTGATCAGCTTGGCGGCGGTCTTCTCACCGATGCCCGGCACACCTGGCAGTCCGTCCGACGGATCACCCCGCATGATCGACATCTCGGCGTAGGCGGTGCCCGCCCGCTCCTCGGGCACCGCGTACTTGGCTGCCACCTCGACGGGGCCCATCAGTTCGGCGTTCCGCAGGCCCCGGCCCACATATAGGACACGAACCTGCACCGGATCGTCGGCGACCACCTGCAGCAGGTCGCGGTCGCCGCTCACCACCAGCACCGAGTCGACGGCCTCGGTGAACGCGAGCGTGCCGATCACATCGTCGGCTTCACAGCCCGCCGCACCGGAGGTCGTGATGCCTGCGCTGCGGAGGACGTCCATGATCATGTCGACCTGGGGAGTAAGCGTGTCGGGCACCTCCTCCACATCGGGATCGTCGCCGGAGCCCGTCGTCGCGACGCGGTGCGCCTTGTACGACGGGATCAGGTCGGTCCGGAACGCAGGCCGCCAGTCGAGGTCGAGACAGACGACGAGGCGAGTCGGCCGATGATCGGTCACCAGCGCCGCGATGGTGTCGAGGAAACCGCGGACCGCGTTCACCGGACGTCCGTCGGGCGAGGTCATCTTCTCCGGCAGAGCGAAGAACGAACGAAACCACAGGCTCGCGCCGTCGAGAAGCATCACCGATCCGGTCATGGTCACCACTGTTCCATATCGGTCCGTCGATCGCGTGAGGCCGCCGCGTAACGTGGCGAGCATGGCTGATCGCTTCCCGTCCGACGTGTACCGAGAGCGTCTCCGACGCGCTGCAGACCTCACCCGAGAGGCAGGCGTCGACGCGCTGATCGTGGGCACCGGACCGGACTTCCGCTACCTCACCGGGTCCCGGGCCGACACCTTCGAACGTCTCACCGCCCTGGTGGTGCCGGCCCAGGGACGAGCACGCGTGGTGACAGCCCGCTTGGAACTCGCGGCGCTGCGGGAGTCCGCGATCGGTGATCTCGACGTCGACGTGGTCGACTGGGTCGATGGTCAGGATCCGTACGCGCTCGCTCTGAACGGCCTCACCTCGGACGCACGGATCGCAGTGTCGGACTCACTGCCCGCACTGCATCTGATCCCCCTCGCCAACCGCACGTCCACTCCTCCGGAACTGGCGACTGCGGTGCTCCGAGAGCTGAGGATGATCAAGGACGGCGCTGAACTCGACGCTCTGCGTCGCGCGGGCGCCGCCATCGACCGCGTCCACGCGCGCATGGGCGAATTCCTGCAGCCGGGTCGCACCGAAGCCGCGGTGGCGGCCGACATCCACACGGCGATACTCGCCGAGGGACACACCGCCGCAGAATTCATCATCGTGGGCTCGGGACCGAACGGCGCCGATCCGCATCACGAACAGTCCGACCGTGTGATCACCGCCGACGACATCGTTGTCATCGACATCGGCGGTCCCGTGGCGCCCGGCTACAACTCGGACTCGACCCGGACATACTGCTTCGGCGAGCCCCGTCCGGATGTCGCCGCCGCTTACACTGTTCTCGAGCAGGCACAGGCGGCAGCGGTCGCTGCGGTTCGTCCGGGAGTCACGGCCGAGGCCATCGACGCCGCGGCACGTTCGGTGCTCACGGATGCCGGCTACGGCGAGCAGTTCATTCACCGCACCGGGCACGGCATCGGCCTGTCGGTGCACGAAGAGCCCTACATCGTCGAAGGTAACGACGACGCGCTTCGCGAGAGCATGGCCTTCAGCGTGGAGCCCGGGGTCTACTTCACCGGCGAATGGGGCGCACGCATCGAGGACATCGTCGTCGTGACCGCCGATGGTTGCGAACCGCTCAACACGCGCCCGCACGGTCTCACCCGGCTCTGAGCTCTGATCCGATCGGTTGCTGCGCCCTTGTATTCGAATTGACTGTCGACGTCACTATGATTTGTCTCACTCTTGGTCTAAAATGGAGACAACAAACAAACCAGACAGTCAGCCATCCGCTCGTCGAGCGGAGTCGAGACGCCGAAAGGGGGCGAATCCCATGATCGATCCCTCCGATCTCCCCGATTCGCCTCTGGAACTCGCGCGTCTGCAGGATGCGGTGGCTGCGAAGCTCGCATCGGTGTCGCTGACGGCCATGTCTGACGACGATGTCCTGCGCACTGCGGAGGTGTTGGAGCGGTCGCACCGCCGCACGGTCGGTGTCGACGCTCGGCTCTATGCGGAGGTCTCCACGCGGGGTGTGTACCGCAAGGCCGGAGCGATGACACCCGGCAAGTACCTGACCTCTGTACTGCGACTGGGTGTCGGTGCGCGCAACCGTCGGTTCGCGGCCGCGCTTGCGATCAGCCCGCTCTACAACTACTCCGGCGATCAGCTCGACCCCGCCCTGCCTGCCACCGCAGCAGCTGTGGCCGACGGCGATCTGTCGATTGATCACGTGTCTGAGATCGCCGCTGTCATCGACGAGATCCCCGCCGCGATCCCGGCCGAGGACAAGGCCCGCGCCGAAG
>JASLJL010000302.1 GCA_030152405.1 Gordonia sp. (in: high G+C Gram-positive bacteria)
TTCGTCGATCATGGTCGAGTGTTCCTTCGTGGTGACTGGTCGAGAGTTGGTCGAAAGTGGAGGGTGGAGCCTCGTCGGCTAGCTGCTGACGAGAGTGCCGATCTTCTCGCCTGCGACTGCACGTGCGATATTGCCTCGTTCGAGCAGGTTGAACACGAGAATAGGCATGTTGTTGTCCATGCAGAGGCTGAACGCGGTCGCGTCGGCCACCTTCAGTTCCTTCTCGATCGCCTCGCGATGCGTGATCTGCTCGTACATCGTGGCGTCCGGGTTGGTTCGCGGATCGTCGGAGTAGACGCCGTCGACGGCCTTCGCCATCAGCACGGCTTCCGCCTTGATCTCCAGCGCACGCTGAGCGGCCGTGGTGTCGGTGGAGAAGTACGGCATGCCCATGCCCGCACCGAAGATCACGACGCGTCCCTTCTCCAGGTGGCGCACGGCGCGCAGCGGGAGGTACGGCTCGGCGACCTGGCCCATGGTGATGGCGGTCTGCACGCGGGTGGTGATCCCCCGCTTCTCGAGGAAGTCCTGGAGCGCGAGGCAGTTCATGACGGTGCCGAGCATGCCCATGTAGTCGGACCGCGACCGGTCCAGACCGCGCTGCTGCAGTTCCGCTCCGCGGAAGAAGTTGCCGCCGCCGATCACGATGCCCACCTGGACACCCGATTCGACGACCTCGGCGATCTGGTCGGCGACCATGGCGACCACGTCAGGATCCAGGCCCACGCCTCCGCCGCCGAACATCTCGCCGCCAAGCTTCAGCAGCACCCTGCTGAAGCCCTCGCGTCCGTTCTCGTTCACACCGGCGTCGCTCATCTTTTCCTTCGCTGACAAGAGTGTACACAAATCTTCTCTATCTTAGGGCACGACGAATCCGGCCCCGGAATCCGCTGAGATTCAGCAGATCCGGGGCCGGATGTTCCGATGGAGTCAGTCGACTACGACTGGCCGACCTCGAAGCGCGTGAACGCGACGACGGACGCGCCGGCCTCGTCGAGGACTGCCTTCACGGTCTTCTTCGAGTCGGTGACCGACGGCTGGTCCACGAGGACGACGTCCTTGTAGTAGCCGTTGACGCGGCCTTCGACGATCTTCGGAAGAGCCTGCTCCGGCTTGCCTTCGGCCTTCGCGGTCTCCTCGGCCACACGGCGCTCGGACTCGACGATCTCCGCGGGGACCTCGTCGCGGCTCGCGTACTTGGCCTTGAGCGCGGCGACCTGCATGGCGGCGCCACGTGCGGCCTCAGCCGCGACGTCGCCCTCACCGGTGAACTGGACGAGGACGCCGACGCTCGGCGGCAGGTCCGATGCACGCTTGTGCAGGTAGACGGCCACCTGGCCGTCGTATGCGGCGACGCGACGCAGGACCAGCTTCTCGCCGATCTTGGCCGACAGGGCCTCGATGGCCTCGGCGACGGTGCCCGACCCGAGCGGGGCGGCCAGCAGTGCCTCGACGTCGTTCGAGCGCAGCTCTGCAGCGGCGCCCAGCACGTCGTCGGCCAGCTTCTGGAACTCGTCGTTCTTCGCGACGAAGTCCGTCTCGCTGTTGATCTCGATCATGACGCCGTCACGAGCGGCGACCAGACCTTCGGCGGTGGAACGCTCAGCGCGCTTGCCGACGTCCTTGGCGCCCTTGATGCGGAGCTCTTCGACAGCCTTGTCGAAGTCACCGTCGTTGTTGGCAAGAGCGTTCTTGCAGTCGAGCATGCCCGAACCGGTGAGTTCGCGCAGACGCTTCACGTCCGCAGCGGTGTAGTTCGCCATTGAGGCGAGCCTCCTTCGTAGGATTTGTGTCGGTGTGAGGCGAGTCGCCCCGCCGCAGGACTATTCTGCAGCCGGAGCGGCGGTCGCGTCGGCCGAAGCCTCAGTGGGTGCAGCGGCCTCGGCGGGGGCGGCGGTCTCAGCCGGAGCCGTGGCGCCTGCGAGCAGATCCTGCTCCCACTCGGCGAGCGGCTCTGCAGCGGCTTCGGGCTTGGCGTCGGCCGAGCCCTGGCCTGCACGTGCCTGCACGCCCTCGGCGACTGCCGAAGCGATCACGCGGGTCAGCAGGGCGGCGCTGCGGATGGCGTCGTCGTTGGCCGGGATCGGGTAGTCGACGACGTCGGGGTCGCAGTTGGTGTCCAGGATCGCGATGACCGGGATGTTCAGCTTGCGAGCCTCGCCGACGGCGATGTGCTCCTTGTTGGTGTCGACGATCCACACGGCCGAGGGGATCTTGGCCATGTCGCGGATGCCGCCGAGGGTGCGCTCGAGCTTGTTCTTCTCACGCGTGAGCATGAGGATTTCCTTCTTGGTGCGACCCTCGAAGCCACCGGTCTGCTCCATCGCCTCGAGCTCCTTCATACGCTGAAGGCGCTTGTGGACGGTCTGGAAGTTGGTGAGCATGCCACCGAGCCAGCGCTGGTTCACGTACGGCATGCCGACGCGGGTCGCCTCTGCGGCGATCGACTCCTGCGCCTGCTTCTTGGTGCCGACGAAGAGGATGGTGCCGCCGTGGGCGACGGTCTCCTTGACGAACTCGTAGGCGCGGTCGATGAACGACAGCGTCTGCTGCAGGTCGATGATGTAGATGCCGTTGCGGTCGGTGAAGATGAAACGCTTCATCTTCGGGTTCCAGCGACGGGTCTGATGTCCGAAGTGTGCGCCGCTGTCCAGCAGCTGCTTCATGGTCACGACAGCCATGAATGTGTCCTCTCTAGCAGTTTGTCGGCGGCTCGGATCTTCCGTTCCGCCCCTGGCGCCCGCCGCCACATGAGCACCCGGACCGTCTGTGGTCCGGGACCGCGCTCTGCGGTCTTCTTCATCCCCTCGCGGGGCTTCACGCGGGCGCGCGAAGTCACCCGGGCATACCCGAGTGCGTCGGCCAGACTACTCCGATGCGCGACGACCAGGCAAATCACGGCCGATCGGGCAGTGCGGCGGCGCGTCACGGAACCGCCACGCGACTCGGCGCGTCTGACTTTGTATGAGGGCCTTCACGTTGTTCGTCGCACTGGCGTCGTTCGTCGCGCCGGCGACGCCGCCCGCCGCTCACGCCCGCGCCCAGTCGGCGTACGACTGGCCGCTGACGCCCCGACCGCGGGTGGCTCGCGGCTTCGACCCGCCCGCCCGACATTGGGAGTCCGGACACCGCGGCGTGGATCTGGCGGCGACCCAAGCCGCCGCGGTGCTGGCGGCGCGAGCGGGGACGGTGCAGTTCGCGGGTCCGGTGGGCGGACGTCGGGTGGTGTCGATACGACACGGCGACGGCGTGGTCACCACCTACGAGCCGGTCGACTCCGATCTCCGTCGAGGTGATCACGTGGGCCGAGGCCAGGTGATCGGGACGCTGCTCGGCGGCCACGTGGGCTGTCCCGCGTCGGCCTGCCTGCACTGGGGCGCACGTCGCGGAGCCGGTCACGATGCGGACTACCTCAATCCGCTGGGCCTGCTGGGAGTCCTTCGGGTGCGGTTGAAGCCGCTCACGCCCGCGGATGCGCCTGGTCGTGCACCGCCCGGAGTCGTTCCACGCTGACATGGGTGTACAGCTCCGTCGTCGCGAGCGACGAGTGGCCCAGCAGTTCTTGCACCACACGCAGGTCGGCGCCGCCTTCGAGCAGGTGCGTGGCGGCACTGTGCCGCAGTCCGTGCGGACCGATCGAGCCTCCGTCGCCGTCGTCGGTTGCTCGGTGCACCACGCGGCGGGCCATGCGTTGGTCGAGACGTCCACCCTTCGCCCCGAGGAGCAGCGCCTCGCCGGACGCCTCGGTGACCAGCGCAGGCCTTCCCGTGCGCAGCCACTGCGCGACCGCCTCGGCCGCGGGCGCGCCGTAGGGCACGGTCCGCTGCTTGTCGCCTTTTCCGATCACGCGGAGCACCCTGCGGTCGGCGTCGACGTCCGCGAGGTCCAGTCCACAGAGCTCTCCGACGCGGATGCCGCTCGAGTAGAGGAGTTCAACGATGAGCCGATCACGCAGAGCGATCGGGTCGGTCGGATCGGGCGGGTCGCCGACGGCTGCCTTCGCCTCCTCCGGAGCGAGCACGTGAGGCAGGGTGCGATGGGCCTTCGGGGCCTGCAGTCGTTGCGCGGGGTCGACGTCCATCACCCCCTCCCGGACCGCCCACGCGCAGAAGGTCCTTGCCGACGAGACCTGACGGGCAATGCTGGAACGCGCGGCACCGCGCCGAGTGTGCTCGGCGAGCCAGGAGCGCAGGAGCGGGAGGTCGATCGCCGTCGGCTCGACGCCGCGCGCGCCGGCGAACGCGATGAGGCCGCGGACGTCGCCGATGTACGCGCGGATCGTGTGGTCACTGCGCGCCATCTCGTATCGCAGGTGATCTGCGAATCGTTCGAGGAGATCGGCCATGTGGCCAGGATAGGCCAGCAGCACGGGCCGGGTCAGGACCCGGCGGGGGCCTCCGCGGCGCGCTGCTCCGCCTTCCACTGCCGGAAGCCCTCTTCGGTCCGCCCTCGCCGCCAGTAGCCGGAGATCGACGCGGCGCGCTTGGCGCTCACAGCCCGCTCCTTGCGGATGTAGGGGCGCAGGTTCTTCATCACGGCCTGCGCCTCACCGTGGACGAACACCTGCGGCTCCCCGTCGAGCCAGTCGGCCGC
This sequence comes from Gordonia sp. (in: high G+C Gram-positive bacteria), assembly GCA_030152405.1. Taxonomy (GTDB): domain Bacteria; phylum Actinomycetota; class Actinomycetes; order Mycobacteriales; family Mycobacteriaceae; genus Gordonia. Next base: position 4,594 of record JASLJL010000302.1, read on the forward strand.
CTTGACCGCGGCGATGATCGGAGCGTTGTCGCCCGCGAGCTCTTCCGGCGCCTCGTTCGAACCCGATCCCCGGTGCACCCAGGTGATCTCCGCGCCGTCCGGCGCGGCGAGTTCGATCTCGTCGTCGGGGCCCGCGACCTCGATGAACGCCTTGACGACCGCGTCCGACGGCAGCGCTTCGAGCGCTGCAGCGAGAGCGGGCAGACCGGCCTCGTCGGAGACGAGCAGGTGCCACGGCGCGGTCGGATCCGGCGAGTAACCGCTGCCCGGGCCGAGGAAGGTGACCGTCTCCCCCGGCTGCACCGAGGCGGCCCACGGACCGGCGATGCCTTCGTCCCCGTGAACGACGAAGTCGATGGCGATCTCTCGCGCCTGCTCGTCGTTGTGGCGCACGCTGTACGTACGCAGGACCGGATCGTCCTGGCCGTCAACCGCGAACATGATCTTCACGTACATGTCCGTGTCACCGGTCGCGAGGAAGTCGTCGTATCCGTCGCCGCCGAGCCACACCCGCCGCATGTGCGGTGTGAGGACCTCCGTGCGCAGCACCGTCATCGTGTTCTGTCGCTTCGCCATCGAAGCACCTCCAAAGTCTAATGAGAACTAATTTAGGCCAGCCTAACAAAGTCGTCGCGTGTACGACTGACGCCTGTCGGCGAGGTGGTGTAGAACCAGGTCATGAGCGTCGACTTCTACAGTGCCCCGCCAACGTACTCCGTGCCTGCCGACTGGAAGCTGTCCGACGACGATCGCGAGTATCTGACCGATCAGACGTGGCAGCTCGTCCTCCGCGCGACCGACGACGTCGAGGAGTACCTCGAACTCTTCGAAGAGGAGTTGGACACCGCGGGCGTCTCCGAGGAGACCGCGACCGAATTCTTCGAATCGGTCATCGATCAGCGTCGCACGCAGCAGGCCTCGTGGGGCGACCTCCCGAAGTCCCGCCTGAGTGAGGCCTTCGACGAACTCGCGACCATCGGCGTCGTCGCCCGCGAGGACTTCACGTGCTGCGGGACTTGCGGGAGCTCGGAGATCTTCGACGAACGCGACGACTCCCGCGAGTGGCGGGGCTACATCTTCTATCACTCGCAGGACACCGACGGGATCTTCGACCGCAGGGAGACGTACGTCGGCTACGGCGCGTTCGTGCCCGCGTACTTCACCGAGGAACAGTGGATGGCGCTGTCGGATGCGGCGAAGGACGCCGAGTACGAGCGGATCGTCCGCGATCTCATGGCCGAAGCGCGGGTGATCCTGGAACGGCACGGTGTCGAGGTGTCGTGGACCGGTGATCTGTCGGTTCGCATTCTGCTGAAGAACGTGGACTTCCTTGCGCTGATGCCCACGGCGTGACGCGGCGAGTCGTAACCTGACGTGATGAAGCCTGAGCTGACGAGCACTGCCGTGTCCGTGGCGCTGATCGCACTGGTGGGCGCGGGCGTCGCCGGATGCTCCTCGGACGAGACGTCCGGCGCGGTCACCCTCGAGCTGAGGTCGGCCCGCGACTCGTATCCGTCGGGCTCGGCGCCCGCGCTCTCCCTCGCCGTGCACAACGACTCCGATGCACCGTGCTCGGTTCCCAAGCACGGAATCGGCATCCTCCGCATCGATTCCGTGGAGCGTGACGGCCGACCGGTGCCGAGCACGTCGCGCCCGATCCCGACGGTCGCGCCCCCGGTCGACGCCATCCGTGCCTCGCTCACCGACCTCTCCCCCGGCGACGCCCAGGCGCTCGACGTGGAGGTCGACGGCGGAACGGAAGCCCCCGCCGCGATACGGAGCCATGTGGTGACCCCGTCGGGCGGGCTGACGGCGACAGTCTGGCCCGTCGTCGACCGTGGACGCTATCGCGTGACCGCGTCGTTGGACGTCATCGAGGCCGCATCGCGGAAGGATCGCGCGCCGCTGTGTGCCCCGAGCACTCCCGCGACGGTCGAGTTCACGATCAGCTGAGCCTCCGTCGGCACGACGTGACGAACGCGGCGCGTCACCGTCGAAGCCGCCACCGGCCGGCGTCCTCGTCGACCAGCCCTGCGACGTCGAGGCAGGCGAGCGCCCGCCGTACGACGTCGACCCCGAGTCCGCTGCTGAACGCGATCTCGTCGAGGGAGATCGCGTCGTGTGCGGGCAGGGCTTCGATCACCCGGAACTGGTCCCGCGGCAGTCCGTCGGTCTGTCGAACCGGAGACGGTCCCCGCGAGTCCTCCCCGTCCGGCGCCACCAGCGAGGCGATCGCGTCCACATCCGCGACGAGCGTAGCCTGACCGTCCGCGATCATCGCGTGGGTGCCCACCGAGGTGGCGCTCGTGATCGAACCCGGCACGGCGGCGAGCGGTCTGCCGAGACGAGTCGCCCACGCCGCGGTGTTCGCCGCACCGGAGCGTCGTCCGGCCTCCACGACGACCGTCGCACCGGAGAGCGCCGCGACCAGCCGGTTCCGTGTGAGGAAGCGGTGCTTCGCCGCTGTCGTGCCCGGCGGGTACTCCGAGAGAAGCAGTCCGCGCTCGGCGATCTCCGTGAGCAGCCGGGCGTGTCCGCTCGGATACGCACGATCGATTCCGCAGGCCAGCACCGCGGCGGTCGCCCCGCCGGCGGCGAGAGCACCGCGATGCGCCGCGCCGTCGATCCCGTACGCGCCGCCGGACACGACTGTCCGCCCCTGCGCCGCCAGCCCCGACGCGAACTGTCCCGCGACATATTCGCCGTACGACGTCGCTGCTCGCGAACCGACGAGCGCGACGGCCGCGTCGCCGAGCAGTCGCAACGGCGCCGGACCGCGGATCCACAGGGCGAGCGGCGCTCCGCCGCGGGCCGCCGTCGACGCCCGGTCCAGGACCGAGAGCGACCAGGCGGGCCAGTCGTCGTCGGCAGGTGTCAGCAGTCTGGCCCCGACCTCGTCGCAGATCGCCAGATCGTCGTCGACGGACACTGTCGCGTGGCGCGCCTCGGTGGCCGTGAGCGCCGCCGAATGGCCGCGAGGCACGGTCCTGGTCCGAATCGCGGTCTCCGCATCCACCGGTCCGACCGCCGCCACGAGTGCGACGACCGCGGCCGACGGCGGTTCCGCGACGCCCGCCAGGTACGCCCATGCTCGGCGCTCCGCATCCGTGGTCATCGTCGGTTCCCCCGGTCGCGGTACATCAGCGCCTGCGCGACGTCGTCGGCCTCCGGTCGGGTCCCGCCGCGGAGATCGGTCAGCGTCCACGCGAGCCGCAGCGCGCGGTCCGCGCCTCGCGCGGTGATCCGGCCCTCGCGCAGAAACGCCTCGATCGGCCGCGTCGTCGCGGACGGCAGGCGGAACTCCCGACGGAGCACGCTGCCCGGAACCTCGCCGTTCGTCATCCAGCCGTGTTCGTGCCACCGCTGCCGCGCGGCCTCGCGTGCCTGCGCGACGCGCGCACCGACGACGGCGCTCGACTCCCCCTGCTCGGTCATCAACGCCGTGTTGCCCGGCGGCTCCATGTGCACGCGGATGTCGACGCGGTCCATCAGCGGTCCGGACAGTTTCCCGAGGTAGCGCCGTCGGACGATCGACGTGCACACACAGTCGACGTCGTTGACTGGGGCGCAGGGACACGGGTTCGCCGCCAGGATCAGCTGGAACCTCGCCGGGTAGACGGCCGTCCCGTCGCGCCGCGCGACGCGCACGATGCCGTCCTCGAGCGGCTGCCGCAGCGAGTCGAGCACCTTGGCGCCCATCTCGGCGCACTCGTCCAGAAACAGCACACCCCGGTGAGCACGCGACACGGCACCGGGCCTCGCCATGCCCGTTCCGCCGCCCAGCAGTGCAGTGACTCCCGCGGTGTGGTGCGGAGCGACGAACGGAGGCGTCACGATGAGTGGCCGATGCGCGGGGAGGATGCCCGCCACCGAGTGGATCGCGGTGACCTCCAACGACTCCGAGTGCTCAAGGGCCGGCAGGATCCCCGGCAGCCTGCTCGCCAGCATCGTCTTCCCGATCCCCGGTGGGCCGGTCATCATCACGTGGTGCGCTCCGGCTGCGGCCACCTCCAGCGCGTGGCGTGCGGCGGGCTGACCGACGACGTCGCACATGTCCGGGACGGCAGGCGCGGGCAGAGCCGTGGCGTCGCCGTCCACCGTGTCGAGGACGAGGCCTCCGCCGAGCCAGGCCACCACGTCCGACAGCGAGTTCGCGCCCCCGACCTCGACGCCCTCCACCAGCGTCGCCTCGGCCACGTTCGCGAGCGGCACCACCGCCCGCGTGAAGCCAGCGTCACGGGCGCCCAGAAGCAGCGGCAACACGCCACGTGTCGACCGCAGTCTGCCGTCGAGGGCGAGTTCACCCACCAACACCGTCTTCGCGAGGAGATCTGCCTGCACCTGGCCCGTCGCCACCAGCACCGCGACGGCCATCGGAAGGTCGAAGCCGGCGCCGGACTTGGGCAGGTTGGCCGGTGCGAGCGCAACGGTCACGCGCTTCTCCGGAAACTTCATGCCGCTGTTGCTGACCGCCGCCCGCACCCGCTCCTTGGCTTCGCGCAGTGACGTGTCGGCGCTGCCGCTGATCGTGAATCCGGGGAGTCCGCTGGTGATGTTCGCCTGGATCTCGATGACATCGGCGGCGAACGCGTTCAGTCCCACCGAATGCACGCGCCCGAGATCGGTCACCGCGGTGCTCATTCGACGATGCCCCGGTGATGGATCAGCGACGCGCGATCGAGGTCCTCCGGGTCCGCGATGTCCAGCTGAATCGCGACGATGTCGAATCGGATCACCGGCCAGAACCGCTCCTGTTCGGCGAGCCACTGGCGGGTGACGAGCCGCAGCGTTCGCAACTTCTGCGGTGTCACCGCGGCAGCCGGGTCTATGAAGGTCCTGCTCGCCCGTGTCTTCACCT
>JASLJL010000308.1 GCA_030152405.1 Gordonia sp. (in: high G+C Gram-positive bacteria)
CGCCGGTTCGCCGACATGCCATCCGCCGGTGCCCGCGCTGGTCACGCGGACCTGGTCGGACAGACCCGCGTCGTCGATCGCACGAGCGAAGATGAGCTCCGCCATCGGCGACCGGCAGATGTTGCCGGAGCAGACGAAGCAGATGTGCAGGGCGCGGCTCGCGGCCGAGGCCGCCGCGTTGTCAGACACCGAGAACCTTTCGCAGTCGGGGGACCGTGTCGACGATCCACCTGTTGTGTTCCGGGGCGCCCGCTCGTGACTGGGCGGCCTCCAACTCTCCAGCGTGAGCGTAACCCCACTTAACCCCAATCGTCGGGACCTGGCACGAAGCGGCCCCGTCGACGTCGTGAGATCGGTCACCGACCATCACCACCGCACGTTCGGCAGGCACCACATCGAGCCTGCGCAGAGCTTCGGCGACCACGTCGGCCTTCGCCGACCGTCCAACGGCGTCGTCGGCGCCGCAGATGTGGTCGAAGCGGCGTGCGAGGTCGAAGTGCTCGAGTATTCGTCGCGCGATCACCTCGTTCTTGGACGTCGCCACGGCCATCGTCCGTCCGGCGGCGGCGAGGTCGGTCAGCAGGTCGACGACTCCGTCGAACACGGCGTTCTCGCGCCACCCGATCACGTCGTATCGGGCGCGGTAGGCGCGGACGCCGTCCGCGGCGCGCTGCCCGGTGATGCCGAGCAGCCCGAACGACTCCACCAGCGGGGGGCCGACGATCGACGGCCAGAAATCGTCGGCGGGGATCGGCTCTCCGATCTCGGTCAACGCGTGCCGGAACGACGTCGTGATCCCCACAAAGCTGTCCGTGAGCGTGCCGTCGAGGTCGAAGACGACGACGGTGGCGGCGTCGGCCGGGTCGACGCTCCGCCAACTGGGAGCGTCGGGGGACACGGCGGACGAAGTCATCACTCCATCGTGCACGTAGGGTTTGTGATCATGACACTCGACGTGCCCGGACTCACGGTCGCCGCCGGTCGTGGAGAGCCGTCACTCGATGACCTGACCGACCCGAACCGACACGGTGACGCCGACGCCGAACACGGCCTGATCGACTTCGCCGTGAACGTCCGCCCCGGACCCCCGGCGTTTGTGGCCGACGCGCTGACCGCCCGGATCGCCGATCTCGCCGCCTATCCCTCTACGTCGGAGACCGACGAGGTCGCTGAGCTGGCGGCGGCGCTGCACCGACGGCGACGCGACAACGTCCTGCTGCTCGGCGGCGCGGCCGAGGGCTTCGAACTCGTCGCGCGGCTCGGGTTCGCGCACGCAGCGCTCGTCCAACCGTCGTTCACCGAACCCGAACGGGTGTTGACCCACGCGGGCACCCGCGTGACCCACGTGGTTCCGCCGCCGCCGTGGCGGCTGGCGGATGCTCAGATCCCGGACGACGCCGACCTCGTCGTCATCGGCAATCCCACCAATCCGACGTCGGTTCTGCACCCGGTGGACGACATCCTCGCACTGCGTCGGCCCGGGCGGACGATCCTCGTGGACGAGGCGTTCGCCGATCTGACCGTGGACGGCGACCGCCTGGAACCGGAGTCGGTCGCGCACCTGCAGGCCGACGACGTGATCGTCGTCCGATCAGTCACGAAGACGTTCGGTCTCGCCGGCCTGCGGGCCGGGTACCTGCTCGCATCGCCTCGGGTGATCGAGGCGATGAGCGTCGGTCGTCGGCACTGGCCGGTGGGGACCCTGACCCTCGCCGCGCTGCGCGAATGCCTCGGCCCGGACGGTCAGGCGTACGCACTCGCCCAAGCTCGCTCCGTCGTCGCTGAACGGAGCCACCTGGTGGCGTCGATGGCCGCCGTCGGGTTGATCCCCGCAGCCGAGCCGCACGCACCGTACGTGCTGGTGGAGACTGCCGGCGCGCTCGACCTCAAGGCCTCGCTCCGAGACCGGGGATTCGGCGTGCGGAGTTGCGCGAACTTCGTGGGTCTCGGCGTCGATCATCTCCGCGTGGCGGTGCGTCCAGCGGATGTGACCGACGCACTCATCGCAGCCGTGCAAGATGTGAGAGACAGCCCGAACAGACCGAGGGAGACCCGTCACCGATGACCCGCACACTCGCCGACGTGATCGCCCGGCTCGACGCCGCGTACCCGCCTGCCCTCGCCGAGTCGTGGGACTCCGTGGGCCTGGTGTGCGGCGACCCGTCGGACAAGGTGCGCCGCGTGGTGGTGTGCGTGGACGTCACCGACGCCGTGGTCGACCACGCGATCGAGGTCGGGGCCGATCTGGTGTTGGCGCATCATCCGCTGTTGATGCGCGGCGTCGACACCGTCTCGGCGGCGACGCCGAAAGGCCGGATCGTGCACCGACTGATCCGCTCGGGCTGCGCGCTGTTCACCGCACACACCAACGCGGACAAGGCTCGGCCGGGGGTGTCCGACGCGCTCGCCGACGCTCTCGGTCTCGTCGACACTCGACCGCTCGACGCCGACCCGGCCCCGACGCTCGACAAGTGGGTCGTGATGGTGCCCGAGGGCAACGTCGATCAGGTGAGCGAGGCGATGTTCGCGGCGGGTGCAGGCACTGTCGGCGATTACCGCGACTGCCGGTGGGGAGTGGTCGGCAGAGGTCAGTTCCTCCCCGTCGACGGCGCCGCGCCGGCGATCGGCGGCGTCGGTGAACTGACTCGCGTCGACGAGGAGCGGATGGAGACCGTCGCTCCCCGCCGCGCCCGGTCGGCGATCCTCCAGGCACTTCGCAACTCCCACCCCTACGAAGAACCCGCGTTCGACGTGTTCGAGCAGGCCGCGGTCGACAGTGATCTCGGCCTGGGCCGAATCGGTCGTCTGCCTGCGCCGATGACGCTCGCCGAGTTCGTCGAGCACGTCGGGGCCTCGTTGCCGTCCGCCGCGTGGCCGGTGCGTGCGGCGGGTGACCCGGCGACGATGATCGAGACCGTCGCGGTGTGCGGAGGTGCGGGAGACTCACTCATCGGCGCCGCGACGGCGGCTCGCGTCGACGCCTACGTGACCGGCGATCTGCGTCATCACGTGGTCGACGAGGCTCGACGTGCGGGCGCACCCGCCCTCGTCGACGCCGGGCACTGGGCCACCGAGTTCCCGTGGTGCACATCGGCAGCCGATCTGCTCACCGACTTCGAGTGCGAGACGACCGTCTTCGCGCCGCCGACCGACCCCTTCACCGTGGTCCACCGACAGACAGGAGTGCGCCCGTGAAAGCCTCTGCAGCGCAGCAGCGACTGCTGCTCGACCTCGCCGAGCTGGACGCCGACATCGCCAAAGCCCAGCACGCTCGCAAGAACCTGCCCGAAGACGCCGCCCTCGCCGAGCTCGCGACGTCGCTCGAGGCGGCCAGGGACGACGTCGCACGGTCGCGGGTCGCGGTCGACGACCTGCAGCAGGTGTACGAGAAGATGGACGCCGAGCTGACCGGCATGACCAACCACGCCGCCCGTGATCAGGCCGCGATCGACGCCGGAACGGTCGGCCACAAGGCGCTGGCCGAGCTCCAGCACGAACTCGACCACCTCGTCCGCAGGCGCGACGACCTCGAGGGCGAGATGCTGGAACTGATG
>JASLJL010000316.1 GCA_030152405.1 Gordonia sp. (in: high G+C Gram-positive bacteria)
ATCAGTCCGCCGGTCGCGGAGACGACACACACGGCGGCGAGCGTCGCCGCCACGTCACGCCACCGCGGCACTCCGAACGCGGCCGCCGCCACCCCGACCGTCGACGCGACGAGCACACCGGTGACGGGTGCCGGAGCGATCAACGCGACCGCCGTCATCGTCCAGCATCCGGCCGCGGGCGCCACCAGCCGCAGATCCGCCATCAGACCGTGACGAGCGGCCGGAGCTTCGCCAGCCGACTCGGCCCGATGCCGTCGACCTCGGCCAGCTGGTCGACCGAGCCGAATCGGCCGTGCGCGTCCCGCCAGGCGATGATCGCCTGGGCTGTCACCGGGCCGACGCCCGGCAACTCGTCGAGTTGCGCCTGCGTCGCCGTGTTGAGGTTCACCAGTTGTCCGCCGCCGATCGGTGTCGAGCCGCCCGAGTCCGTCGGCTGCCGTCCACCCGATTCGACCACCGCGCTGCGCACCTGCCCGCCCCCGGTCCGTCCGACGAGGATCTGGTCACCGTCGTGCACGACCTGCGCGAGATTCAACGACAGCAGATCGGCGCCCTGCCCGGCCCCGCCTACCCGATCGAGAGCGTCCGCGACTCGCGACCCGGCCGGGAGCCGCACCAGGCCGGGCCGCGCGACGAGTCCCACCACGCTGACCACCACCTCGGCCTGCGCGGACGGCGCGGGCGAATCGGTCACCCTCGCCGAGGTCACGGCCGACGAGTCTGCGGGCTGCTCGAACGCGACCAGCGGCGCCGTCGGCTCGTTCTGCCTCAACAACGAGTAACCGGCGAACGCACACCCCACAAGGCCCACCAGCACCAGACCGATCGCGGCCCGCGGGAGCATCGTCCACCGGCGGCGAGGAGGCTCCCAGTCGTCGTCATCGCCGCCGTCGTCGCCGTCCCGGGGACCGTCGAGATCGTCGTCGAGGCATTCGAACGACGCCGACTCCCGTTCTCTCCACCGACGTCTTCCCTGGTCGGAGTCGAGCCAGTCGGGCATCGCCGTGGCTCCCCAGCGGTCGACCGGGTCGGGCGCCGCGTCGTCAGCCGGCGTCGGCCTCTCCGGCGCCCGCATCAATCGCGACAGTCGATCCGATCCGGTCTCGCGGTTTCTGCCCGCTCGCAGGTCCATTCCCATGACCGGACCGTAAGTCCGGGATCAGGCGGTCGGTCCGCGTCTGATCTGCCTGTGGACGGATCCGCCCGGATTCAGCGGTTGTGCACAGGCGTCCACGCCGGCTCGGCGGGCGGCGTCGTGCGGGCGGATCAGGCGTCGAGGGGCGCGAGGCCGTGACCGAGCGCGACCCCGACCGCGCCCGGACCGACATGCGTGCCGAGGACCTGGCCGAGGTCGACGGTGATCGTCGACGGGACGTCGTCGAGGCGGCTGACGACGGTGTCGAGGACCTCGGACGCCAGGTCGGGGTTCTGACAGTGCTGGACACCGACGGTGACCGGTTCCCCGGCGGCGAGTTCCACCACGGTGTCGATCATCTTGCCGATCGCCTTGGTCATCGTGCGATGGCGTTCGCGAAGTGCCAGAACACCGTCGGCCATGTGCAGGATCGGCTTGATCGACAACGCCGAGCCGAGGATGTGTCCGGTGGCGCTGAGTCGACCGCTGTGGCGCAGGTTGTCGAGGTTCTGCACGCACAGGAGCGACTCGGCCGTCGCCCCGGCACGGACGGCCGCTTCGTACACCGAGTCGCGATCGGCCCCGGATTCGGCGGCCTGGACCGCGGCCATCGTGGTGAGCCCGAGGGAGATGCCGACCGACCGCGAGTCGACCACGCGGATCGCGCCGTCCAGGGCGTCGGAGGCGAGACGAGCGGCGCTCCACGTGCCCGACAGCCTGCGCGACATGTGCACGGCCACCACGCCGTCGCCGTCGCTGAGGTCGAGGGCCTTCTCGTACGCTCGGCGGAGATCTGCGAGGCTCGCGCCCGACGTCGTGACGTTCGGCGTCTTCACGACGTCGATCGGGATGTCGTCGACGCCTTCGAGGTACTCGGTCCCGTCGTCGAGGGTCACATGCAGTGGGACCTGCAGGATCCCGTGTTCACTCATCAGTGACGCGGGCAACCGCGACGATGAATCGGTGACGACGACTACGGGCACCCCCATAGGTTAGCGGGTGCGGGTAGACCCCGGTCACACCAGGCGTGCCTCGATCCCGTCGATGAATGTGCGCAACCCGGACTCCAGCAGTACCTCGACGTCGTACGGGTACCCGAGGTCCATGATCCGCGCCATGTTCGGGTATCGAGCGGCGGGCGCGAGCGCGCGGAGCTCGGCGACTCTGGTGTCCATCCACTCGTCGTTCGTCAGCCCGGTCTCGGCGCGGTCGGCGAGCTCGGGCTCGAGGGTCTCCCCGAAACCTCGCACGAGGGTGACGAGCCCGAGGTAGTCGGTGAACGCCTGCCGCGGTTCGACTCCCGCGGCGTGGAGACTGCCCATCATCCGGTCGGCGAGCGGCATCGCATTCGGCATCGACGCCGGCCGAGTCATCGACAATGCTCCGGCGAACCACGGGTGCGCGGTCATCGCACGCCACATCGCGACGCATGCGCCGTGCAGGTCCGTGCGCCACTCCCCCGACTCGGGAGGGAGCGGGACGTCGGCCATCACCCGATCGAGCATCGCGATCTCGAGCTGCTCGCGGCTGGGCACATATCGGTAGACGGCCATCGTGGGGATCTCGAGCGCCGATGCGAGACGGCGCATGGAGACCGCGGCGAGTCCCTCGGCGTCGGCGATCCCGACGGCCGCCGCCACGACGCCCTCGCGGGTGAGAACAGGGCGTCCCGCGTCGTCTCGAGCTCGGACCACACTTCCCCTGCCGGGCGTCGACTCGATGAGGTCGTCGCCCTGGAGCAGCGACAGCACTTTGCTGGCCGTGGCCATCGCAACGTTGTGGTCGCGCATGATCGCGCGGGTCGACGGGACGGCGTCCCCCGGCCGCAGGCGCCCGTCGACGATGCGCGCGCGGAGGATGTCCGCGATCCCCTCAGCCCGAGTCACCGACTCGCTCCACGCCCGAGCGCACTAGTGCACTTTTGCTGAATCACCATGTGAACACCGTATCGCAGAGCACTTGGTACGGCGTACGTTCGCACTATGAACACTCACACCTCGACAACTCTGGACATCCTCGTCAGCGGCGCTTCGATCGCCGGGCCCGCCGTCGCCCTCCTACTTGCGCGTCAAGGTCATTCGGTGACCGTGGTCGAACGGGCTCCGTCACTGCGGACCGGCGGACAGACCGTCGACCTGCGCGGTGCAGGCCGGACCGTGATCGATCGCCTCGGCCTGCGCGACGCCACCGACGCACGACTGCTCGACCAGCGCGGGATCGCCGCCGTCGACTCCAGCGGTCGTCGCTGCAGCGAGCTGTCCGTGGACGCCTTCGACGGCAACGGCATCGTCTCGACCCACGAAATCCTCCGCGGCGACCTCGCCGACGCCCTCGTCGAGGCCGTCCCGACGTCGGTCGACTACATCTGGGACGACACCGTCACCCGCATCGACCGCCACGACGACCACGTGAGGGTCTCCTTCGAGAAGTCGGCCGACCGCCGGTTCCACCTCGTCGTGGGCGCCGACGGGCTCAACTCCGCGGTCCGACGATCCGCTTTCGGTCCGGATCGTGACTTCCTGGAGCCGATCGGCCTGCGATACGCCTGGTTCACCGCGACGATCGATCGGCCGCTCGACGGTTGGTACCTCCTGCACAGCGAGGTCGGCGGACGCGTCGTGTCCTGCCGCCCGTCGCGAGCCGACGGCACGGTGAAGGCTTCGCTCGCCGTTCGTGGCAGCGACCCGACACCGCTGCGCGACCGCGCCGACCAGTGGGACATGCTCGCGGCCGAATTCGCCGACGTCGGTTGGGTCGCCCCGCAACTGCTCGACCAGATGCGCACGGCCCCCGACTGGGCGTACGCCGACCTCGCGCGGGTACGCATGGACACCTTCGCGCGCGGACGCGTCGCATTGATCGGCGACGCGGGCTATTGCCCGACGCCGCTCACCGGACTGGGCACCACGCTCGCCTTGGTCGGCGCATACGTGCTGGCCGGCGAGATCGGGAGATCGGACGACCTCGACGCCGCGCTCTCCTCGTACGAGCGGGTGATGCGCCCGTTCATCGCGAAAGCGCAGCAACTGCCGCCGGGCGGTGCGGCGGGATACGCGCCGTCGAATCGCTTCGCGGTCGCTCTCGGCCGCCGGACGTACGGGGCGATGAACAGATGGCCGCTGCGAAATCTGCTGGCCTCACAGTTCGCGAAGGCCGACGGAATCGATCTGCCCGACTACTCGCTCGGGTGAAGCGCACGTTCGATGATCGGGGCGACGGCGTCGGCGATCTTCGCGTGCGCGTCGATGCTCCAGTGGATGCCGTCGGGATTCATGACGAAGTCCGGGTCGTCGTACGCCGCGGACGTCACGTCGTAGAAGCCCGTCGCGGTTGGGATGCCGTACTCGTCCGCCCACCGGCTGACGGCCGCCGTCAGCGGGACGCGGCCCGGGTGCGCGTGACCGTAATACGGACTGTCGTGCGTCGACGGAAGGCAGACGACGATCGGCAGATCGGGCCGCAGCTGCGTGATCGCGTCGCGGATCTTCTCGAAGTAGTCGACGGTCACGCGGACCGGGAGCGCCATCGGCCAGCCCAGCGGCGAGAGGCGGGGCTGCAGCCAGGAGTAGCCGTCGCGCACGACCTGGCGCAGGCCGGCCGGACGCAGGTATCGGATCTGTTCGCGCAGCGCCGTCGGCACCGGCGACGGCAATGAGTCCATGCCGCCGAAGGCGAGGACGAGGACGTCGGCCGTCGGCACCGCAGCCCAGATGCGTGGATCCTGGGTGATCGCCCACCACACGTCGCGACTCGTCCAACCGATGCGGGCGAACAACTCCACCGGCATGTCGAGTCGCTCGCCGACGCGGTTCGGCCAGATCCGCGGATCGTCGGCGGGCAGGCCGCCTGTCTCGTCGTAATACGACAACGAGTCGCCGAGCACCATGATCGAACCCACGGGCGTCCCAGACCTTTCTATTGAACGCCGAGATCGGCGGATTCGGCGGTCGCATTCCACACGTCCAGACGCCAGACCGGCGCGTCGTCCGGCGTGGCGGAATGTCCCGACAATTGAACCCAGCTGGTGTTGGCGAGTCCGCCGAACACCGGCCAGTTGGCGACCGGGAGCCCGAGAAGCCCCGCCGTGAGGGCGGCGATGCAGCCGCCGTGCGCCACCAGCACCACCGGGGCGTCGGGAACGTCGCCGCGGCCCCAGTCGTCGAGACCGGCCACGAGTTCGGAGACCACCGGCAGCATGCGCTCGGCCACCTCCACCCGCGATTCGCCCTTCGGCGGCGCCCACGTGGAGTCGTCGCGCCACGAGCGACGCGCACCGGGCATCACATCGTCCACCTCGTGGTGCGTCATCCCCTGCCAGTCGCCGAGATGCGTCTCGCGGAGTCTGGCGTCGGTGGTGACGTCCTGCCCCGTGATCGCGCCGATCGCCAGCGCCGTCTCGTGCGCCCGGCGCAGGTCGGACGACAGGATCACCAGCGGTGAGCGTGTCGCGATCGCACGCCCGGCCACGCGGGCCTGTTCCACGCCGACGTCGGACAGATCGGTGTCGAGTTGGCCCTGCATCCGCTGGGAGGCGTTGTAGAGCGTCTGCCCGTGACGGAGCAGGATCAGCCGGCGGACGACCGGGGTCAGCCGCTCGACGCTGGAGTCGCCCGGATCGGGTTCGCCCCTCATTCCGCCGCGGGCACGATCGCGTCGTCGTCGGTGTCGCCGTCCGGGCGAGTCGCAGGCTCGACGCCCTCGATGTCGAGCAGCGGGCAGTCCTTCCACAGACGTTCCAGACCGTAGAAGTCCCGCTCGTCGTCGTGCTGGACGTGGACGACGATGTCGCCGTAGTCCAGCAGCGCCCAGCGTCCCTCTCGGGTGCCTTCGCGGCGAAGCGGCTGGTGACCCGCCTCGCGCAGCTTGTCCTCGATCTCCTCGACGATCGAGTTCACCTGGCGCTCGTTGTCTGCGGAGCAGATCAGGAAGACGTCCGTGATGACCAGGTGCTCCGAGACGTCGATGGCCGCGACATTGGTCGCGAGCCGTTCCACCGCGGCGTGCGCGGCGATCGTCGTCATCTGGAGGGAGTCGGCAGACACGCTCACTGGGATTCCTTTCGGTACAGACCGTGCTTGTTGATGTACTGGACGACGCCGTCGGGCACGAGATACCAGACGGGTCGGTCCGCGCCCGCTCGAGTTCGGCAGTCCGTCGACGAGATCGCCAGTGCGGGGATCTCGATCAGCTGGAGCGCGTTGGCAGGCTTGGACGCCAGATGCTCGGTCAGATGGGTGGCATTCAGTTCGTATCCGGGCCGCGACACTCCGATGAAGTGAGCGAGCTCGAACAAGTCCTCCCAATCATGCCAGTTCAGGATCGTTTCGAGCGCATCGGCTCCGGTGATGAAGTACAGCTCGTCGTCCGGGAACGCCGCCCGCAGGTCGCGCAGCGTGTCGACCGTGTAGGTGACGCCCTCGCGCTCGATGTCCACCCGACTGACCGTGAACTGCGGATTCGAGGCCGTCGCGATGACGGTCATCAGGTACCGGTGCTCAGCGGGGCTGACCTGCCGTGACGGATCCTGTGCGTGCGCGCCTTCCTTCTGCCACGGCCGGCCCGTCGGAACGAAGACGACCTCGTCGAGCTTGAACCGGTGCGCCACTTCGCTGGCCGCCACGAGGTGCCCGTTGTGGATCGGGTCGAAGGTACCGCCCATCACGCCGATGCGGCGCGGCTTCACGCTGTCCAATGACATGGTGTGTGACATTACGCGGTGGTGTCAGCCGGCTCACACGGGCAGCAGGTCGGCGATCACGCGACCGAGTTGGTCGACGTTGCGGCACTCGAACATGTCGATCGCCTCCCCGTAGGTCGACGCGGCCGAGTCCCCTGAGTCCCAGTGCTCCTTGCGTTCGGGATTGAGCCAGTAGGCGTTGCGGACCCGGTCGCGGATCTTCGCGAGCGAGTCGACGTGGGTCGGCCGAAAGTTGTTGCGGGCGTCGCCGAGGATCAGCAGCGCACTGCGGTGCGTCAGCGAGTCCAGATAGTGCTCGGCGAAGCCCTTCAACATGTGCCCATAATCGGAGTGACCGTCCCGCAGGCTGATCTGAGCCTGCGTCAGCATGGTGGTCATCCGTTCGCCGAACTGGGCGTCGTCGTTGCCGCGCGCGAAGAAGTCGGTCACCTCGTCGACGGTGTCGACGAACGCGAACACCCGCACGTTGGAGAACTGCTGACGCAATGCGTACACGAGTTGGAGGGTGAACTGGCTGAATCCCGACACCGACCCGGACACGTCACAGATGATGATCAGCTCGGGCTTGCCGGGTCGCGGCTTCCTGCGACGAAGGTCGATCGGAACGCCGCCGGTGGACATCGAGGCGCGCAGCGTGGCCCGGACGTCGACCGCGGCGTGTTTGTTGCGGCGGCGACGGAATTCCA
>JASLJL010000347.1 GCA_030152405.1 Gordonia sp. (in: high G+C Gram-positive bacteria)
AAGTGGTGCTGTACCACGGGGTCGCGCAACTGGACGGCCTATACGACCGCGATTGGTTCTCCGACGTCGCGGACGCCAGGGAGTGGTTCTCGTATCGCCCAGCGGTATCCCGTGAGGAACACGAGGGAAGACAGGGTCGAGTGCCTGCGCTGTTGGCCGAGGACTACCCCAAGGCCGGCGGCAACGCCGCCTACATCTGCGGCAATCCGTCGATGGTCGAGGACACGATGAAGGCACTGATGAAGTCCCGACTGTTCCCTCGCGACATCTACCGCGAGGACTTCTTCGACTCCGCTGACCGTGCCGCAGGCGGACACGTGGTGAGGAGTCCCCTGATCAAGCGGTGAGACGACCGCTCCCGCGTCAGTTGTCAGGCGTACGTGTAGTCGTCGAGCGGGAACGACTCCATCTCGCGCAGTGTCGGCAGGGTGGCCTGCGGCCGCAGCAGCGTCGCCTCCCCGTGCTGGTTGAAGTAGTAGCTGCGGGACGAGGAGCAGTCACCTGCGTAGAACACCGAATCGGCGAGGCGTTCCGTCGACCGATCGAGGAACTCGGTGTTGGCCTCCTCGGTCACCTCGAAGCGATCGGCCCCGCGTCGTCGGAGTTCGGTGAACAGCCGCGCCATGTGTCGCATCTGCCCCTCGATGGTGGTGAAGTACGACAACCCGCTGTACGAATACGGACTGTTCAGAGTCAGGAAGTTCGGGAACTTGGGGACCGCGACTCCCTCGTAGGCCTGAAACCGGCCCTCGCGCCACCATTTGCCGAGGTCGCGGCCCTCGCGTCCGACGATCTGGAAGGCCGGGAAGTTCACGTCCCACAGGTTGAAGCCGGTCGCCAGCACCAAGGTGTCCACCGGGATCTTCTTGTCGCCTTCCACGACGATCCCGTCGGGCTCCACGCGGACGATCGATGACGTCTCGAGGTCGACGTCCGGCTGATTGAACACCGGGAAGTACTTGTTGCTGAAGGTGGGCCGTTTGCAGCCGAAGTCGTATGACGGGGTCAGCTGTGCGCGGGTCTTCGCATCGCGCACCTGCGCCCGCATGTGAGCTTTCGCAAGCAGAGCCGCCAACTGGTTGCCCGGCTTGGCCTGGCGGTAGTGCAGAACGCCGACCACCATCAGCATCTCGAGCAACGACGTGTTGATCGCGCGAGCGACTTTCTGCGTCGCAGGGACCGCGCCGAACAGCCTGCGGATCGGCCGCGGGATCGGGAAGTCGATCTTCGGCACCACCCAGATCGGCGTGCGCTGGAACACCGTCAACCGGCGGGCCGACTTCGCGATCTCCGGGATCAGCTGGACGGCGGTCGCGCCCGTTCCGATCACCGCCGCGCGCTTGCCTGCGAAGTCGTACCCGTCCTGCCACGCCGTGGTGTGGATGATGTCGCCGGCGAAGGTGTCGATGCCGGGGAAGTCCGGCGTGTACGGCTGGGACAGAAATCCGGTCGCCGTCAGCAGGAATTGCGAGGTGAGACGCCGACCGTCCTCAGTGTGCACGGTCCAGAATCCGGCATCGTCCCACTCCGCGCGCTCCACCGTGACCCCGAACTCCATGTGCCGTCTGAGGTCGTACTTGTCCGCGACGTGCTCGGCGTACTTCTTGAGTTCCGCGCCGGGAGCGAACAGTCGGCTCCAGCGGGGGTTCGGCTCGAACGAGTACGAATACGTGACCGACGCGATGTCGACGGCGAGGCCGGGATAGTGATTGACGTGCCAGGTCCCGCCGAGGTCGTCTTCGCGTTCGAGGATCGCCAGGTCGGTGATCCCCTGGCGCTTGAGCTCGATTCCCGCGCCCATGCCGCCGAAGCCCGCGCCGACGATGATCGCGGTGTGGTCGAGAGTCGTGCGGTCGAGAGCTGTGTCGGTCATGTCTATCTCCCAGTTGTCCGTTACTCCGGTTGTCCGTTACTCACGGTGACAGGTTAACTCGGACTTAGCCTAGCCCTGATTCAGCGCAGTGTCACCGAGTACTCGGTCCACGGGTCGTCATCGGAGGCAGCGTCGTCGCGATAGCCGAACGCTTCGATCGTCGTGCCGACGGGGATCTCGAATGCGTAGTAGACCTGCGTCGACAGTCCTGGCTGGAGATCGTCGGGCATCTCGTCCGCCAGCGTTCGGCCGAAGTTCTGTCGAATGGAGAAGTTGTCGTCGACGACCGAGAACTCGCGTCCCTGACCGTCGGTGAGGCGCACGTCGACTGCATACAGCGGACTGACCGGCTTGCGACCGTTGTTGGTGACCTTCAACTCGGCAAGAACGTAGCGACTCCCCGTTCGCGGCTTCGTCGCCTCGAAGTCGGACTTGTAGAAGTCGAGGCTCGACGGCGTGGTGACGCCGGTCAGGGTCACCGCGGCGGCTCCGTTCGTGGTCGCCGCACCGATCCGACTCCGTTCCGAGGGCGCCTGGGACGTCGTCGACGAACTGGGGTCGAGCGGGGCGTCGAGCGTCACCGTCGACGCGACCACGGATTCGGTCCGATCGCGGTCCTTTCCGATCGTGTAGCCGATGAGTCCCGCCGCGACCGCGGTCGCTCCGACGACCAGGAGTGAGAGCGATGCCAACACGCCTCGCCGCATCGTCACGGTCGCGCGGTGGTCCGGCTCGCCGGGCGGTTGCTGCGGGAACGGCGGCGGCGACGTCTGCCACCCCTGGTTCGGGTTGCTCATGCGTGGAGCATAACCGTCGACCACGACATTCCGGCGGTCCGTTCAGGACGATCGGTCTGGGAAGATCACGCCGGGGTTCATCAGTCCGTTCGGGTCGAGGGCCGTCTTGACCGACCGCATGACCGCGATGTCGACGGCGTCGCGGCCGAGATCGATGTCGTGCGCCTTGGCTCGTCCGATCCCGTGCTCGGCACTGATGCTGCCGCCGAGGTCGGCGACGGTCTCGAGAATCCGCCGAGCGACGGCGTGCTGCTCCGACTCGGCGACGTCGAGCAGATTCACGTGGATGTTGCCGTCGCCGAGATGACCGAACTGAACAGCTCGAACGCCGGTCGTCTCGGCGATCTCATCGACACGGTCCACGAGGTCGGCCACCGCGCCGAGGGGCACGGCGACGTCGAGTTTCACCGGCGGCGTCGTCGACGAGCGCGCGATCGCTGCGGTGTGCGACTCGCGCAGGGCCCACAGGTCGCGCGCCGGACCCGGCTCGACCACGGCGTCGATGACGTCGGGAGCGCCGGCGAGCACGTCGAGGAGTGCGTCGGGGTCGGACGCCGTCTCGACGAGGAGGGTGACGGCCGTCCGGAAGGGCGATCGGACGCCCGACGCGCGCACGAGGTCCGTACCCGTGCGGGTCATGATCTCGACGGCCTCGAGTCGGTCCCCCGACTGCTGCACCTGGGCGACGATCCGTTGCGCCGCCCGGATGCCGTCCGCGCCGATGAGGGCGACTGCCGTCGTCCGCGGCGGATCGACCAGCCGCAGCAGGACCCGCGTGATCACCGCCAGCGTCCCTTCGCTGCCCGCGAGCAGCCCTGGCAGGTGATAGCCGACGTTGTCCTTCCGCAGCGGCCGCCAGCGAGTCAGCACCTCGCCCGACGGCAGAACGGCCTCGATTCCGAGAACCTGCGATCGCATGTCCCCGTGGCGGATCATCGCGATGCCGCCGGCATTGGTGGCGACCATGCCGCCGACGGTCGCGGAGTCGCGCGCCGCGAGATCCACGCCGAACTCGAGGCCCGCCGACTCGGCGGCCGCCCGCACCTGCGCGAGGGTCGCGCCGGCTCCCGCCCCGACGCAGCGGCCCACGGCGTCGACGTCGTCGATCGAGGTCAGGCGCCGCGATGACAGCACGATCGCTGCCCGCCGGTCCCCCGGCGCCGGAACCGACCCGCCGACGAGCCCGGTGTTGCCGCCCTGCGGGGTCACGACCACATCGTGTGCCGCGCACAGCGCGACGACAGCCGACACCTGGGCGGTGTCCGCCGGGCGGACCACCGCGGCGGAGCCGGTCCACGCACCGCTCCAATCGGTGAGGTACGACGCCGTGACGTCCGGGTCGGTGAGGACATGAGCGTCGCCCACCACCGTGCGCAGCGCGCTCAGCGCGTCCGATCCGGGGACGGCCATCGGCTACGGGTGCAGGATGTACTTGCCGCGCGGGTGACGCCCGGTGAGCGCTTCGAACGCGTCGGCCGCGTCGTCGAACGTGGCCGTTCCCGCGATCTCGACGGTGACGGTGCCGTCGGCGACCGCGTCGAGCAACGGGCTGACGGCGTTCCGTCGGTTCGACTTGCTCGCGTCGCTGGACCCGTCGAGGATCGTGATCCCGTCACCTGCCCGACCCCAGGCCGCGATGCTGGCGATCCGGTCGGCCGCCACCAGCCGCAATGACACGTCGATCGCGTCATCGGCGCCGACGGTGTCGATGACCGCGGTGATCGGTCCCGGCGCAGCCGCGCCCACCGCGTCGTAGAGGCCGTCGCCGTGTGCGACCGGCGTCGCGCCGAGTGCGCGGACCGCGTCGTGGTTCGTCGCCGACGCCGTCGCCACCACTGTCGCGCCGCGTCCGACGGAGAGGACCACGGCGATCGAGCCCACCGCTCCGGCGCCGCCGTGAACGAGGACCACGTCCTCCGGGCCCACGTCGAGGGTCTCGACGAGGTCGTAAGCGGTGACTCCGGCGAGCAGGAGTCCGGCGGCCTCGTCGAACCCGACCGAGTCGGGCAGATGATGCACCGAGTCGGTGGACGCAGCGATCGTGTCGGCGAACGCTCCACGGGCCGGGTAGACGACCACTCGATCGCCTGCCGCGAACCCGGATCCGGCGGCCGCGTCGCGGATCACGCCGGAGCATTCGTTGCCCAGTGACAACGGGAGTCGAGCCGAGTCGGTCCCCATCAGGCCCTGGACGGTCTTGACGTCGAACGGGTTGAGGCCTGCGGCGCGGACGTCGACGGTGACCTGCCCGTCTGCCGCGCGCGGCGGGTCGACGTCTGCCACGGTCAAGACTTCACGG
>JASLJL010000367.1 GCA_030152405.1 Gordonia sp. (in: high G+C Gram-positive bacteria)
CCAGCCGCTCCGACGTCGCCATGTCGGCCGACTCCGAGTCGGTCGGCGTGCGACGACTCTTCGCGGCCTTCCGCTTCACGTCGGGATCAGCTGCCCAGAACATCCCGTCGTCGCCGTCGGCTGCGGCGAGCCGCCCGTACACCCCGCCCCGGATTCCGCATTCGGACTCGACGATCAGATGTGCGACGTCGTGCGGCACCGCGTCGTGGAATCCCGGACCGTTGCGCGGGGCGAGCGCGTGACCGATGTCCCGGCGCACCGCGATCTCGTACCGCCCGGCGAGTTTGGTGAACGTGATCTCCATGAGTCGTAGATCTTCGCCGGTCGGCCCCGGCGCAGCAACCGATTTACACGACCAGGCGACCGGCGAGGTCGACCTCTCCCGACGCCGCGACGGCATCGACGCCGACCGACCGGCGGTAGGCCAGCCCGACTGCCCGGATCCCGGAGACGAGATGATCGACGGGCAGCGTGTACGGAATGCGGATGTAGCTCTCGAGACCGCCGTCCGGCCCGAACGAGCTGCCGGGTGTGAGGCGGACTCCGAGTCCGGCGGCGGCCGCCGCCGTGACCGTAGCGACGGGTTTCGGCAGATGGACCCATAGCGTGAGTCCGCCGACCCCGCGGACCGCGGTCGAACCCGGCAGGTGTTCGTCGACGGCCGCGAGTGCCGCCGCACGTGCGTGACGCAGGGCGTCGAGGCGTGCGGGCAGGAAATCGTGGAGGTGATCGAGGGCGTACTGGGCTGCGAACTGTTCCATCACCGCGCCGCCGAGGTCGAGCTCATACCGGGCGAGGACGTACGGGTCGGGCGGCGACTCGGTGCGGATCCAGCCGACGCGGAGACCCGCCCACACCGTCTTGCTCGCCGATCCGAGGGTGATCACCTGAGCGCCGCGCGGGGCGAACGCGGCGACCGGCGGCGGCGCGTCCTCGTCGAGCCCGATCTCGACCATCGTCTCGTCGATCACCAGCGGGACGCGGTGGCGCGCCGCGATCTCGGCGAGACGACGCCGCCCCTCGACGTCGAGCAGGAGTCCCGTCGGGTTGTGGAAGTCGGGAATCATGAAGATCAGGCTCGGCCGCTGCAGCCTCACAATCGACTCGAGATGGTCGAGGTCCCACCCCGACTCCGAGTCCAACGGAAGCGCCACCGGTCGTGCGCGGTGACGGGCCAGCCCGAGGATGGTTCCGTGATGAGTCGGCTGCTCCACCACCACCCGATCGCCGGGCGAGACGTGGATGTCGAGGACCAGGCGCAAGGCGTGCTGAGCGCCCGAGGTCACGAGGATCTGTTCCGGGGTGGTCGGGAGGCCGCGTTCGCAGTAGCGACGGGCGATGGTCTCGGTCAGCGCCCGAAGACCGTTCGGGTACAGGCCGGTGCCGGTCAGATAGGTGGGAGCACATTCGAGCGCGTGCCGGTAGCCGTCGTGCACCACTTGATCGGGCGCCGCGGGCGCCGCGATGTTCAGCTTGCACATGTCGGCCTCGTCGCCCATCTCGAATGGCTCGGCAGGCACCGCGACCGGCAGACCGAGCACACTGCGGGCGCCCTGCCGGGAGTTGAGGTGGCCGGTCTCCCGCAGCGCGGAGTACGCGCCCGCCACCGTGGTCCGGGAGACGTCGAGCGATTCCGCCAGGGTCCGCTCGCTGGGCACCGCGGTCCCGACCGCGACCCGACCGTCGAGCAGGAGCAGGCGCATCGCGTCGGCCAGCGCGAGATACGCGGGGCGCGGACCGTCGGGCCGCCACGCACCGAGCCGCTTGGCGAGAGTCTGCGCGCTGATGGAGCCAGTGGCCGTGATCATAGGTCCAGTATTCGCGAACTGGCTATGGATTACCAGTCCAGTAGGTCCGACGATGGTTGACATGACCACCGCACTCTCGTTGACCCGTCGCCTCGTCTACCTCTACGCCGGACTCGCCCTCTACGGCGCCTCGATGGCGATGATCCTCCGCGCGGGCCTCGGCAACATGCCGTGGGACGTGCTGCACCAGGGCATAGCCGAACACGTGCACCTGTCGATCGGCACCGTGTCGATCATCGTGGGCGCAGCCGTCCTGCTCGCGTGGATCCCGCTGCGCCAGCGCCCCGGGCTCGGCACCGTCTCGAACGTCCTGGTCCTCGGCATCGTCTTCGATCTCGTTGCCCCGCATCTGCCGGAGAGTCCGGCGCTCGTCGTCGCGATCCCGATGATGCTCGGCGGAATCGTCCTCAACGCCTTCGCGACCGTGATGTACATCGGGGCCCGCTTCGGCCCCGGGCCGCGCGACGGCATGATGACCGGCCTCGTCAACCGCACCGGCTGGTCGGTCCGCCTCGTCCGCACCGGCCTCGAAGTGGCCGTCGTCGTCATCGGCTTCGCGCTCGGCGGCACTCTCGGCGTCGGCACCGTCCTGTACGCGATCGGCGTCGGACCGCTCATCCAGCTGTTCGCCCGTCTGCTCGGCGTCGGCGACGCGGTGTCGGGGCACTCCCCCGCTCCCGCATCGTCCGACGTGGTTCTCGCCCAGGGCAGGTGATCCCGCGCAGGCCCCGACCCTGCGCGAACCCCCGCGCCCTGGGCACGAACGGCGCGGGGGGCACCCCCGATCTCGACGACGTACTATCTGTTCTCTTCATACTGCGCGCTCACGATGCGAATCGTTCCGAATCGGCCGACCGGTTGCGCACGCTTTAGACTCCTCGGTATGACCGAGAACGCTGCGATCACCATCCCCGCCGACCTCCTGCCCGCCGACGGCCGCTTCGGCTGCGGTCCGTCGAAGGTCCGTCCCGAGCAGTTGCAGTCGCTGGTCGACACCGGCGCATCCGTGTTCGGCACCAGCCACCGCCAGGCGCCCGTCAAGAACGTCGTCGGCGCCATCCGCTCCGGACTCGCCGATCTGTTCTCGCTTCCCGAGGGCTACGAAGTGGTCCTCTCCAACGGCGGAACCACCGCCTTCTGGGACGCTGCCGCCTTCGGCCTGGTCCGCGAGCGCGCCCTCAACCTGACCTACGGCGAGTTCTCGTCGAAGTTCGCCACCGTCACCAAGAAGGCGCCGTTCCTCGCCGACCCGAAGGTCATCTCGACCGATCCGGGCACCGCGCCCGACCCCGCCGCCATCACCGCCGCCGACGTCGACGGCGTCGACATCATCGGCTGGGCGCAGAACGAGACGTCGACCGGCGTCGCCGTTCCGGTCCTCCGCCCCGAGGCGGCGGGCGACGCACTCATCGCGATCGACGCGACGTCCGGCGCAGGCGGCCTGCCCGTCGACATCAGCGCGACCGACGTCTACTACTTCGCTCCCCAGAAGTCGTTCGCCTCAGACGGCGGAATCTGGGTCGCGATCATGAGCCCGGCCGCGCTCGCACGCGTCGAGGAGATCAACGCGTCCGGCCGCTGGTGCCCCGAGTTCCTGTCGCTGCCGACCGCCGTCGACAACAGCTCGAAGAACCAGACCTACAACACCCCGGCCCTCGGCTCGCTGCTGCTGTTCAAGAACCAGATCGAGTGGATGAACTCGAACGGCGGCCTGGACTTCTGCACCGGTCGCACCGCGGAGTCGAGCAACATCCTCTACTCGTGGGCCGAGGCCAGCGAGTACGCATCGCCGTTCGCCGATGCAGCGCACCGAAGCCAGGTGGTCGGCACCATCGACTTCGCCGACTCGGTCGACGCCGCGGCGGTCGCGAAGACGCTGCGTGCCAACGGCGTCGTCGACACCGAGCCGTACCGCAAGCTGGGCCGCAACCAGCTGCGCATCGGCATGTTCCCGGCGATCGACCCGTCCGACGTGCAGAAGCTGACGCAGGCCATCGACTACATCGTCGAGCGTCTCTGACCCGCACGCACCACTCGTAGTCCGACCGATGGACACGCGGGTGAGCATCTCGACCTTGCTCGATGACCGTGGAAGTCACGCTCGACGAGCGTCGACGTCGCAGTCGATGAGCACAAGGAGTAGAGATGTTCGCCGCGTGTCCATCAGTTTTCTGTGAGTACAGTGGCTTACGGTGGGTGAAACATCCGCGTACGTGGTGACCGGGGAGGATCGAGTGCGGAAGCTGACAGCCAAGCGAGTCGATCCCGACGGTTCGGTGATCTGTGTGGACGCCGAGTCGGGCGAGGAGTTCATTCTCGACGTCGACGACACGCTTCGATCCGTGATCACTCCCCCTCCGGAGCCGCCCGCGGCGCCCACGGTGGAGCTGAGTCCTCGCGAGATCCAGGCGCGCATCCGCGCGGGCACCACGGTGGCCGAGCTCTCCGACGTCACCGGCGTCACCGAGGACAAGATCCGCCGCTTCGCACATCCGGTCCTCCTGGAGCGGATGCGAGCGGCCGAACTCGCCCGCGCATCCCATCCCGCGAGCATCGACGGGACGAGCACGTCCACGCTCGGTGAGTTGGTGGCCGAATGTCTGGCCCTGCGCGGCAGTTCCTCCACCGACGCCGAGTGGGATGCGTGGCGACCGGACGACGGGCGCTGGGTTGTTCAGGTCGGCTGGCCGGGCGCAGGAGACGTCGAGTTCGCACACTGGCGGTTCACGCCGGGGTCGCACGGTGGCGTCACCGAGCCGTTGGACGACCTCGCCGTCGAGCTGACCGAGCCCGAGCTGGCACGCGCGACCAGGCGGTCGATGATGTCGGTCGTTCCCCCGCAGCCGCCGGTCTCGCCCGCTCCTCCCCAGCACGCGGTGCTGCCCGACGGGCACGAAGAGGTCACCGTCGACGCCGACCGGCTCATCGAGGAGCAGCGCCGCCCCGAGCGCCCGGAGCCGTCGTCTGCACTCGAGCTCGAGTTCGACGATTCGGTGCCGCCGTCGACCGGATCCGAGTCACATCCCAAGCATCGCAGCGGTAAGCGTGCGACCCCGACCGTGCCCGCATGGGAGGATGTCCTCCTCGGTGTCCGCAGTCATCCCGGAGAGTAGAGCAGGTGTTCGTTCACACCACCACATTGTGGTTCGTCGCATGTCCGGACCCGGCCGAGCAGCTGCGCCGCGGCGCCGTGGCCGACCCCGATGCGACCGACGACTTCATCCGCGCGGCCTTCGCCGACAGCACACCGTCGGCGGTCGCGTCGACGGACATGTCGGCGCTGGCCTCCGCCGCCGACGACGAGATCTTCGCGGCCCATTACGGCGACATGTCAGTGCTCGCGGGTCGGTCACTGTCGACGACCACACCGGAGGAACTGACCGAGTTCGTCACCGGACTGGCGCCGGACCGTACTGTGCTCCTGCTGTCGCTCGACCCCGAGAAGTCGGCGGGAACGTTCGCCCGCTGGGAGAACGGCCGACTCGTCCGCGCCTTCGCGGCGTCCCCCGCCGTCATCCACGACGATCACGGCCTGCCGTTCCCGTTCGAGAGCGCGTTCTGGGCCGGCGAGCGTCCGCTCCAGTATCTGCCCGATGCGGTCCCCGACCCGCTCGACCTCCCGTTCCACCCGGCCGAACTCGCCGAGGAGGCGAACCGTCAGTGGCTGGGCTTCCGTTTCACGCCGCCCGCGAGCGACGACGACACCGCACTCACGCGGATCCCGCTGTTCGCGTACTCGATCCTCCCCGCGGGCTCCGATTCGACGCCCGCGTCCCAGGTGGCTCGACGCGAGGCGCCTGCACTGGTCGCAGCACCGTCGGACGTCTCCGACCTCGAAGCCACCATGCCGATCGCGAAGACCACGACGGAACCGACGACCGAACGCTCGCCGGGCCCGATCTCCCGGTACTTCGGCTTCCGCGGCCGCATCTGACGGCGGTTCGCATCGACAGGCCGCAATGGTTCCGGGCTCGGAGCTAGCCGCTGAGGGCCTCGTAGAACGCGACCGCGGCCGCAGTCGCGACGTTGAGCGAGTCGGTCCCCCGACTCATCGGGATGTGCGCGCGGACGTCGCACGACCGCATCGTGTGCTCCTTGAGACCGGGCCCCTCGGCGCCGACGAGGAACGCGAGCTTGCCGCGCGGCGCACCCGCCGGTGAGACCGCCTCGCGCAACGGAACGCTGCCCGCCCCCGGCGTGAGGGCGATCGTCCGGAACCCTTCGTCGCGAAGAAGCTGAAGATCGCCGGGCCAATCCTCCGACTTCGCGAACGGCACCAGCAGCGCGTGCCCCATCGACACTCGGACGCAGCGGCGGTACAGCGGGTCGGCACATCCCGCCCCGAAGACGACGGCGTCCACCCCGAGGCCCGCGGCATTGCGGAAGACGCTGCCGATGTTCTCGTGGTCGTTGACGCCTTCGAGGACGGCGATCGTTCGCGCCGACTCGATGATCTCGGTCACGGTCAGCGGCTCGGGCCGACGCGCGGCCGCCAGCACGCCCCGATTGAGGTGGAAGCCGATGACCTCGGCCATCACCTCGGCGGACGCGCGGTAGAACGGCACGCCGCCCGGCTCTTCGACGACGTCGTCGGCCAACTCGGACAGCCGACGGTCGACGCCGAAGAACGCATGGGGCGCGAACCTCGACCGGATCATCCGCTGCGCGACGAGGACGCCCTCGGCGATCACCAAGGCCTTGCCGACACGGCCGCCCGGCAGGGCCGGAAGGTCTGGTCTGCGATCGACGGAGTTCAGGTCCCGGAAGTCGTCGACCCGTGGGTCGAGCGGATCGGTGATGTCGATGACCTCGATGGCCTGGCGCGTGCTCACCGGACTACGGTGGCACATTCTCGGCCCGCGACTCAAAAATGGCAGAGTGGAGGCGTGATTTCGCTGACGACCGCGACCGATTCCGACTGGCCACAGATCTTCGCCCTGGACGCGCGAGCGTTCAGCTCACCTGCTCCGCTCACCGATGAGCAGGCGCGAGTGTTCCACACCCAGTTCCCGGACGATGCCGCGATCGTCGTCCGCGACGACGATCGGGTGGTCGCGTTCTCGGTGTTCTTCGTCCTGCCCGTCACTCTTCCGGGAGGCGAGGTCGTGGAGACCGCGGGACTGTCGTGGGTGTCGGTGGCACCGACGCACCGACGTCGCGGCCT
>JASLJL010000435.1 GCA_030152405.1 Gordonia sp. (in: high G+C Gram-positive bacteria)
GGTGCCCGCCTTGCCGCCGAGCGACACGATGCCGACGGAGTCGTCGAGCAGCAGGTCGAGCGCCACCCGCTGTTCGGCGGAGCGGCCGCGCAGCCCGAACACCTCCCGGTCACCACGGACCAATTGGACCTGCTTGGTGTCGGTCACCCGTCCGAGAGCGCTGTTCCCGGCGCCGACGAGACGGACTCCGGTGTGGCACGGCAGGTCTCGGGCGTCGTCGACGTCCACGACGCCGTCGGCGAAGAGCGTGTCGACGTCGGAGTCGAGGACGTCGAGCTCATCCATCCCCGTCCACCCCGACACGACCACGTCCTGGGCGTGGTACTCGTCGGCGGCGAGTCCCACGGCGCCTGCTTTGACACGCAGCGGGGTGTCCTTGGACACCAGGGTCACGTCGCGCCCCTCGGCACGCAGGTTGAGCGCACAGGCGAGGATCCGGGAGTCGTTGGTGTCGTTGCGGAATCCCGCAGGCAGGACGGCGGGGTCGGTGTGATTGAGCTCCACTTGGACGGTACCGCCGTGATCACCGACCGGCAGGGGCTCGTCGAGTCGTCCGTGTTCGACACGCATGTCGTCGAGCAGGCGGAGGGCTTGGCGGGCGAACCAGCCGAGTTCACTGTGGTGACGTTTGCCCTCGAGTTCGCTGATCACGACGAGTGGGAGGACAACGTGATGCTCGGCGAACCGAGTCACCGCCCACGGATCGGAGAGCAGTACGGAGGTGTCGAGGACGTAGGTGCGTGCGGTCACGTCATGGCTCCTTGGCGCCGCGCGGCTCCCGCGCGGTCCGAGATTCTCCGGCCGGTCGGTTCGTGCCTGGTGTCGGTGTCAGCCGACGTCGGCGAGGACCGGGGCCGGTCCTCTCGTGACGTGATCGTCCACGAATCGAACCTCCCGAACGAACCGCTTCCCCACGGCCCGTCAAGGCTCAACGTACGCCCGGTCACCTCGACCGCCGGGGTACGCGGACCAGCGTGTCGGTGAACGTTGCGTAACCAGGAGAATTCTCCACGTCGGACCACTTGCCAACCTGGAAAGCACTCGCTATGTTTTCCACTATGGAAACTACTCCGGATCCCCAGGCCGCACGCGAGACACTCCGCCAGGCCGAACGAGCCGCGGCGGCCCCGTTCGTCGACTACCCGAAGACTCCGCTCTGGTATCCGCCCGCCGTCGGAGCATGGTTCGCCGCACTGGCCGCGATGATGGCCTACCGCCCGGGCCCGGCGATCTCAGTCCCGCTGATCGTCGTGCTGATCGCCCTCGTCGGAGCGTTCGTCGCCTGGCACTCGCGGGTCCGCGGCACCATGCCGACTCTCACGGGAGCGCCGCGCGAGCTCCACCGCCCGATGTACTGCTACGCCGCGGGTGTCGTCGTGATCGCCGCGGTAGTCGTGCCCACAGTCGCGTGGGGACCGCCGATCATCGCGGTCGCTGTGGCATTCGTGCTGGTCACCGTGGGCATCGCCGCCTATGAGCGCGCGTACTACCGTGCCGCGCAGGCCGTCAAGGAACGGCTCGCGTGAGCGGCCCGCTCGGCGACCTCGATCCGGTGCTGACCCCACCGAAGCGCCTCGCCGCATTAGCCGTGCTCAGCAACGCCACGACCACGGACTTCGCATTCCTCCGCGATCATCTCGCGGTGAGCGACTCGGACTTGTCCAAACAGATGTCCGCACTGCTCGACGCCGGGTACGTCTCCGCCACCAAGTCGCGCGGCCGGGGCGGCTCGACCACCTACAGGATCACCCGAGACGGCAAAAAGGCGTTCGAGAGCCATCGGCACGCCCTCGAACGCCTCATCGCAGGATGAATCAATGACCGGCTGCGCGCTCCAGGATGCGGGCGCGGGCGGCTTCGGCCTCGTCGGACAG
Source organism: Gordonia sp. (in: high G+C Gram-positive bacteria) (assembly GCA_030152405.1). Taxonomy (GTDB): domain Bacteria; phylum Actinomycetota; class Actinomycetes; order Mycobacteriales; family Mycobacteriaceae; genus Gordonia. The sequence goes on from JASLJL010000435.1 coordinate 1,875, forward strand.
GCTCTGGAGGCTCTCGAGCTTGAGTCCCTCGACGAGCGTGCGAGCGATCGCGGCGTCGGACGCGGCGTCCTCGAAGTCGCTGATCAATGCACGCTGAGCGTCGAAGTCGGCGACGTCGTCGCCGATGTGCTCGATCGAGGCGAGCGCACGGTCGACGGCGAGGACGGTGGCCTCCTGGTCGGCGACGGCTCCGGCCGCGAGGAACGCCTGGAAGAACGAGGCCTGAGCGGCGTCGTCGTGCCGGATCTTCTCCAGGATGGTCTTCAGGTCGGGATCGTCGGCATGCTCGAGGAGCTTGCCGATGAAGTGATCGCACTGGTTCTCGTGCACGGCGAGCAGCGCGAGGACGTCGAGCGGGCCGAGGTCCGCGATCTCCTCCGGCGACTGTCGCCAGCCCGCGACGACGTGGATGCGACGACGGTTCTCGGCGTCGACCGGGTCGGTCGCGCGCGTCACGACGAGGTAGTCGCGCAGCACGATCGCGTGGCGGTTGTCCTCCGCGGTCCAGGTGCCGACCAGCTGACGCCAGTCGGAGAACGGCGGGAAGAACATCGAGATGACGCGGTGGAAGGACGGCAGATTGTCCTTCATCAGCAGCAGCGCGAGCAGGCCCGCGGCGGCGGTCTCGTTCAGCGTCTCCTGGCCGGGCTCGAAGTCCTCACCACCGAGGAATGCGAAGTTGCGACCCTTGTCCCACGGGACCCAGTCGCCCGGGTTCCACGCGAGCGCGGCCGCTGCATGCTCTTCGGCGATCTCGGGGAGCGCCTTCTCCAGCGCGGTGATCAACTCGTCTTCGCTCAGTACTGACACGGGCGCCACCTTACTTCACACCGCTCATCAGGCCCCAGTCCTCGAGACCTTCGTACAGCGGGAAGTCGAGCGCGAGAGCGCTGACCCGAGCACGCAGGGACGCGATGTCGGCGCCCTTGCCCGCGGCGAGCGCGGTGCCGATGATGTCGGCGACCTCGGCGAACTCGGTGTCGCCGAAGCCGCGGGTCGCGAGCGCCGGAGTGCCGATGCGCAGGCCGGAGGTGACCATCGGCGGACGCGGGTCGAACGGCACGGCGTTGCGGTTGACGGTGATGCCGATCTCGTGGAGGAGGTCCTCGGCCTGCTGACCGTCGAGCTCGGAGTCGCGCAGGTCGACGAGCACGAGGTGGACGTCGGTGCCGCCGGTCAGAACGGTGATTCCCGACTTCGCGACGTCGTCGTGCAGCAGTCGGTCGGCGAGGATCGACGCGCCCGAGAGGGTGCGGCGCTGGCGCTCGGCGAACTCCTCGGTGCCCGCGACCTTCAGCGCGACGGCCTTGGCGGCGACGGCGTGCATGAGCGGTCCGCCCTGCTGACCGGGGAAGACGGCCGAGTTGAGCTTCTTGGCCCACTCCTGCTTCGCGAGAATCATGCCCGAACGGGGACCGCCGAGCGTCTTGTGGACGGTGGTCGAGACGACATCGGCGTACTCGACGGGATTCGGGTGCAGACCGGCGGCGACGAGCCCGGCGAAGTGCGCCATGTCGACCCACAGGTGAGCGCCGACCTCGTCGGCGATCGACCGGAACGCGGCGAAGTCGAGCGTGCGGGGGTAAGCGGACCAGCCGGCGACGATCACCTTCGGCTTGGTGTCGAGGGCGATCTTGCGCACCTCGTCCATGTCGATGCGGAAGTCTTCCTTGCTGACGCCGTAGAAGGCGTTCTCGTACAGCTTGCCCGAGAAGTTCAGACGCATGCCGTGGGTGAGGTGCCCGCCGTGAGCGAGGTCGAGGCCCAGCAGAGTCTCACCCGGCTCCATGAGCGCCTGCAGAACGGCGGCGTTCGCCTGGGCGCCGGCATGCGGCTGGACGTTCGCGAAGTCGGCGCCGAACAGCTTCTTCGCCCGGTCGCGTGCGATGTCCTCGACGACGTCGACGTATTCGCAGCCGCCGTAGTAGCGGCGCCCCGGGTACCCCTCGGCGTACTTGTTGGTCAGGACGCTGCCCTGCGCCTGGAGGACGGCGCGCGGAACGAAGTTCTCCGACGCGATCATCTCCAGGGTGTCGCGCTGACGGGACAGCTCACCGTTCATGGCGGCAGCCACATCGGGGTCGAGTTCGGCCAAGGACTGCGTGAACAGGCTCATGCCGTGCATTCTAGTTCGACACTTCGGCGCGGAGAACCGCCGGGGTCAGGGGCTCGTCGAGCAGCCTGCCGAAACGAGTGAGCCGCTGGTCAGAGGGCGCGTCGTCGAGCCAGTCCCCCAGCAGTCGGTAGCCCTCGACGTAGGTGGAGATGTACGCCCGCCACAGCGGCGAGGTGAGGAACCGCAGCATCTGCCGCGAGCGGTCCGGGTCGACGAGCAGCCACTGCTGCAGGAATGCGGCGACGGTGTCGGCGTCGGCATGTCGATCGTGAAGCATGAGCGCGGCGTCCTGCCGGACCGACAGCAGTCCGGCTGTGGCCCGCGAGACGGCCCGCGCCTTCTCGGCATCGAATCGAAGCCCGAAGTCCGCGTAGATCTCGGCCGCCCACTCGTGCCAGTCGGGCCCCATCGCGGCGGCCAGTGCGTGGTCGGCGAGACCTTCGGCCATCAGGCATTGCGGCGTGTTGACGAGGAAGATCGTGTGCTCGAGCTGCCCGGCCCCGACCAGTCCCTGCTCCTTGCGGCAGTGCTCGGTGTGATGACCCGGATACGCCTCGTGCGCGATCAGCCCGGGCAGACCCGCGAGGTGTTGCGGCAGATCGGTGTTCACGGCGACGTTCGACCGGTAGTCGCCGAGGTAGTAGTTGAATCCGGACCACGGCTTGTCGGAGACGACGTCGAACTGCACCACTTCGCTCGCCGGGAGCGGAAACTCGGCGCGCACCCGATCGCGAAGGCTGCTCGCGAACGCCGCGATGAGAGGTTCGGTGAGGTCGGCCGGGATCTCCGTCGACCTGCGGTACCGCTGATACTCGTCGCGTAGTCGTTCCGGAGACGCGCCGGGGACGCCGAGCGCATCGGCCAACGCACTGTGCGACGCGTGGTAGGCCGCCGAATCGGCGGGTGCGATGTCGACGTCGAAGTAGGCGCGGACCTCGTCGACGAAACCCACGTCCTCCCCCGCGAACTTCCGTGCCGAGCATTCAAGCGCCCTCACGTGCGCCGCGACGAACTCGGCACGGTCGGCGGGCAGCCCGTCGGGCAGGCGCCCGAGCAGGGTTCGACAGCGGGCGGCGAGCTCGATCGGC
>JASLJL010000475.1 GCA_030152405.1 Gordonia sp. (in: high G+C Gram-positive bacteria)
GTTCGGCCGAGCCCGACACCAGCTGCTCCACTCCGGACCGGTAGTCGGCGCGGGGATCGGTCAGCTGATCCGCGATCTCGCGGCTGCCCGCCCGCAGCTCGCCGAGACCGTCGACGACGCCTGCGAGCTCGTCGATCACCCCGCGCACCGACGGGTCGTCGGGCAGCGCGCGCCTGAGTGCGGCGAGCTGAGCGGCGAGACCGTCGGCGTCGACGCCGCCGACGATCGACTCGATTCCGTCGGCGAGTTCGGTGGCGCCTGCCCCGAGTTCGTCGGTGCCCGCACGCAGATCGGTGAGGCCGGTTGCGAGCTGTCCCGCACCGTCGGCCAGCTGGCGTCCGCCGTCGGCGGCCTCCCCGGTACCGGGCACCAGCTCATCGCGGAGTCCGGCGGCCAGTTCGTCGGCTCCGGCCGCCAGTTCGCTGGTCCCGTCGTGCAACTGACCGGATCCGGTCGCCGCCTCCTTGATTCCCGAGCCGAGTTCGTCGACGCCCCGCAGCACCGTCTTGACGCTGCTGCTCGCGGTGCCCTTGACCACCTCGGCGCGGATCGCGCTCATCACGCTGTCGCCGATGCTCGACGCGAGGAGAGTGTTGTTGTCGTTGTAGGTGACCGAGATCAAGGCCGGCGCGGTGGTCGTGTCGCCGAGGCCGGACAGGGTCGCGCTGAAGTTCGTCGGGATCGACACGATGAAGTAGTAGTCGCCGGAGGCGAGACCTGCAGTCGCCGTCGCGGTGTCGACGGCGTCGAACCGGAGGGCGCCCGAGTCGAGCAGGGTCTGCGCCACCTCGTCGCCTGCCGCGAGGCGGTCGTCGCCGTTCCCGACGGGGAGATCGTTGTTGACCAGCGCCACCGGAAGCTCGTCGACGGTCTCCGTCGGGTCCCACATCGCCCACATGAAGACGGCGGCGAAGACCAGCGGGATCGTGACGATCAGGGCGAGCGCGGCGCGTCGGACCCGACTGTCGTGCCAAGGCCGGTGTGTGACGGCGTGCTCTGTCGTCGGTTCTTCGTCGGTCATGTCCCACTCCCAGTTGATCGTTCGATCAAGTAAATGGGCACGACGCTATCCGCGGGAGCAGTCCGCGGGCACCGGATCGGGGAAAGACGTCCCGAATCGTCGCGTCAGAACGTGGACGCGAGCGCGTCGAGCACGTTCGGCGCCAACGTCGGGTGAGTGCGCAGATCCGACTCGCTGTGCGGTTCGTCGTCGGTGGCGCGCAGGGACAGCAGCGCCAGGCGCTGGCCGCTCCGCAGGACTCCCGCGATCAGACGTGCCTCGCGGCGTTCAGGGTGTGCGCGGGCGGCGTCTCGGGCCGCGGAGTCCGCGGCCTCGGGGTCGGCGAGCAGCGGTTCGAACGCTTCGTCGAGTGCGGCCTCCGCCTCCGGCGGAAGCACAGTGATCTCGGTGACGATCGCGCATCCGACCACGGCGTCCGGCCAGCTCACCGTCGTCAGCAGTTGTTCGAGATCCCCGTCGGATGTCTCCTGGACCACCGGGCTCAGCGGGGAGTCGTCGGCCGGATCGACGAGATCGGGCGCCTGCTGTGCCAGGAACGACGTCGGGACCAGTGCGAACAAGGTCGCAGGTGATCCCCACGACGATGCGGCGGCGTACCCCGCGCACTGCGCGAGGGCGTTTCCGAGATCGGCTTGCGAGAACTTCTGCGGCTGCTGCGGAACGGTCACCCGACCATTGTCACAGGTGGCGTGGCGCGTGAGAAGTCGGTCGGATTCGTCCCCATCAGTACTGTGGTGGACGTAGCCGGTGCCTGCTCCGGCGAACAGCCGGACAAACAGGAGAGATTCAACGTGGTTGGAATGCGTGGTTCGGTCGGTCGACCGACGCTGTCCCGCAGATCGAAGATACTGATCGGCATCGGCGTGGCCTTGCTGCTGCTACTGCTGATCGGGCCGCGGGTGGTCTCGATCATCACCGATTGGCTGTGGTTCTCCGACCTCGGCTACTCGAGCGTCATGTCGACCATGATCACCACCCGGATCGTGGCCTTCTTCGTCGCGGCGATCGTCGTCGGCGGCATCGTTTTCGGTGGCATCTACGCCGCTTACCGCGGGCGCCCCGACTTCGCGCCGGTGAGCGGCCCGGGTGATCCGCTCGAGCGCTACCGTGCGGTGATCGGCCGTCGGCCGTGGATCGCGGGTGTCGTCCCGGCGGTGTTGATCGGTCTCATCGCGGGCCTCATCGCGCAGTCGTCGTGGGCGACCATCCAGACGTTCATCCACGCGGAGTCGTTCGGTGAGACCGATCCGCAGTTCGGCATGGACATCAGCTTCTACGCGTTCACGCTGCCCTTCATCCGGCTGATCCTCGACCTCGCGTTCATCGCGGTGGGAGTGGCGTTCGCCGGCAACCTCGTGACCCACTACCTGTTCGGCGGACTGCGTCTCGGCGGCGGCGGACGACGCGGCATGCTGTCGACTCCGGCGCGCATCCAGCTGGCCGTCATCGTCGGCGTGTTCATTCTGCTCAAGGCCGTCGGCTACTGGCTGGATCGCTACGACCTCCTCAGCAGCGACCGCCGCGGCGACATCTTCACTGGCGGCACGTACACCGACATCAACGTGGTCCTGCCGTCCAAGCTGATCCTGATGTCCATCGCGATCGTGTGCGCCGTGGCGTTCTTCGCGGCGGTGTTCCTCCGCGACCTGCGCATTCCCGCGATGGCGACGGTGCTGATGCTGCTGTCGGCGCTGACCATCGGCGTGATCTGGCCGGCCGCGATGGAGCAGTTCTCGGTGAAGCCGAGCGCCGACTCCAAGGAGGCGGCGTACATCAGCCGGAACATCGCCGCTACGTCCGACGCCTACCGCATCCGGGAAGGCGTCGACGTCAAGTACGAGGACCGGTGGACCAGCACCCCGGCGGACCCGGCGAAGGTCAACGCCGATGTCGCGACTCTGTCGAACATCCGCGTGCTGGATCCGTCGGTCGTGTCGAAGTCGTTCGTGCAGCGGCAGTCGCTCAAGAACTTCTACGGGTTCCCCGATCAGCTCGCCGTCGACCGCTACAAGGTGCAGGAGGACAGCGGCAAGCAGTCACGCGACTTCATCGTGTCGGCTCGCGAACTGGATCCGCGCAAGTACAACGACAACCAGCAGAGCTGGATCAACAAGCACACGGTCTTCACACACGGCAACGGTTTCATCGCGGCCTACGCGAACACCGTCGACTCGCCTGCGACCGACGCCGCGTCCGGCACAGACGGCGGCGGCCTGCCGAAGTTCCTGGTGTCCGATATCGAGTCGATCCGCCAGCCCGGCTACAAGAATCAGCCGATCCAGGTGAAGCAGCCGCGCGTGTACTTCGGCGAGATGATCGCGAACGTCGACCCGGACTACGCGATCGTCGGGTCCGCAGACGGCAAGCCCCGCGAGTACGACACTGACAACTCGACCTACACGTACACGGGCGGTTCCGGTGTCTCGCTGAGCAACATCGGCACCCGGCTGCTGTACGCCGCCAAGTACGGCGAACGGAACCTGCTGCTGTCGGACGCGATCAACGACAATTCGAAGATCCTCTACAACCGCGATCCGCGGGACCGCGTCTCGAAGGTAGCTCCCTGGCTCACGACCGACTCCAAGACGTACCCCGCGGTGATGGCGGACGGGTCGGTCAAATGGATCGTCGACGGTTACACGACGCTGAAGAACTACCCCTACGCGCAACGGATGTCGCTGTCGGCCGCCACCGCGGACTCCCGTGCGGAGAACGCCGGTCAGACTGCTCGCCAGCAGGCGGACGAGGAGGTGTCGTACGTCCGGAACTCGGTCAAGGCGACGGTCGACGCCTACACCGGAGAGGTGACGCTGTACCAGTTCGACACCAGTGATGCGGTGCTCAAGACCTGGATGAAGGCGTTCCCCGGAACAGTGAAGCCGCGTTCGGACCTCGACAAGAACCCTGATCTCCTCAGCCACATGCGCTACCCGGAGGATCTGTTCAAGCTGCAGCGTCAGCTTCTGACGCGGTACCACGTCGACAACCCCGCGGACTTCTACCGAGCGAACAACTTCTGGTCGGTTCCCAACGATCCCACCGGTGACAACACGCAGCTGCCGCAGCCGCCGTACTACTTCACGGCCGCGGCGCCCGACGTGCCCGGCAAGTCGCAGTTCCAGCTGACGTCGGTCACGACGCCGCTGAACCGGCAGAACCTCGCCGCGTACATCACCGTCGGCGCCGATCCTGACGGATACGGGAAGCTGACCGTCAAGATGACGCCGACCGATTCACAGACCGTGGGACCGCGACAGGCGCAGGAAGCGATGAAGAACGCGGTCGCTCGTGAAGTGACACTGGTGCAGGGCTCGGTCAACGTCACGTTCGGCAACCTGCTGACGCTGCCCGTCGGCGGTGACGGCGTGCTGTACGTCCAGCCTCTCTACACCGAGTCGAAGGCGGGCGATTCGGCGATGCCGAAGGTCTTCCGCATGCTGACCTACTACAAGTCGCCGACAGACGGCCAGGTCCGGATCGGGGCGGCGCCGACCATCGGCGACGCGCTCAAACAGGTCGGGATCGATCCGGGGGCGGCGACC
>JASLJL010000510.1 GCA_030152405.1 Gordonia sp. (in: high G+C Gram-positive bacteria)
GTTCGTCGACGTGCAGTTCGACGAACTGCGCGGGATCGTACTTCGCGCGCGCAGCGGAGAAGTCCCGCAGACCCCGCGACCACAGATCCAACTGCGTCTGACCGATCCGATCGCCGGTGAAGACCGTGGAATGCCCCTCCGTCGCGTGCTCGGCGAGACTGCACATCGAGGCGATGATCGTCTCCGGCGGGCGATGCGTCTGAACGATCACGGCATCCGGGTACGCGGCCATCAACGCGTCGAGCGCGAACAGGTGACTCGGGTTCTTCAGAACCCACCGCCGACCGGGATCGTTGAGCCCGATCAGCTGGAGGTTCCGACGATGCCGCTGATACGCCGGTGTCCAGTCCTGCTCGGCGAGCCACGACGAGTACGTCGGGAGATACGCCAACGACTCATACGAGATCGACATGACCGACTGCCGCAGCAGCTGCCAACACTCCTCCACCTCGCCGGCGCTCATGTAGTGCAGGCCCATGAACTCCGGGTTCTCCACATGATGCTGGTTGAGGCCGGCCTCGATCTGTTGGAACACCGGGTTCGACGCCCACGTCTCCCGCGGCGGGCGCGGCTGGGGGAACTCGGTCAGCCACATCTCCAGGCCCTGATGCGCCGGATCGGCGGCGAGGAGTCGGTGCAGCGCCGTGGTGCCCGTGCGCGGCAGTCCGGTCACGAACACCGGACGCTCGATCGGCACGTCGACGTACTGCGGGTTGTTCTTCCATCCCGCCTCGCTCAGCAGCCGGGCGATCAGCGCACCTTTGAGGAAGAAGCGGAACATCTTGCTGCCCAGCTCGGTGAGACCCGCGTCCACCCGGTACGACTCCAGGAGTTTCTCCAGGGCGGGCAGGTAGTCCCGATCGCCGAAGTCGTCGAGTCCGACAGTGCGGGTGGCAGCGGCGTGCAGGTCGTCGACGGTTCCGACGGAGGTGCGCACCTGAGACGGGACCCGCTCGCTCCGTTCCCGACGTCCTGGTTCAGTCATGGTATTCACCGCAGTTCACGTCGAGGGTGTGGCCGGTGATCGACGACGCCATCGGCGACGCCAGGAACATCGCGGCGTCGGCGATCTCATCGGGTTCGGGCAGCCGTTTCAGGTCGCTCTTCGACGCCGTCTGCTCGTACACCTGCTCGGCGGTGATGCCGTACTTCTTCGCGATCTCGCCGAAGTACCACTTGAGCTGGTCGTCCCAGATGTAGCCGGGTGCGACGCTGTTGACCCGGATCCCCTTGTCGCCGAGCTCGGTCGCCAGCGACTGCGACATCGCCAACAGCGCCGACTTCGCGAGCTTGTAACTCCCGTAGCGCGGTTCGGAGTGCCGGATCACCATTGAGTTGATGTTGACGATCGATCCCTTCGACGCTTCGAGCGCAGGCGTGAACGCCTTGATCACCCGCAGCGTGCCGAGCACCGTCAGATCCAGACTCGACGTGATCTGGTCGAAGTCGGTCCGGGCGAGCGGCTTCATCGACGGCATCGCGAACGCGTTGTTCACAAGGGTGTCGACGGCGCCGTACTCCGCGGTCGCCGCCTCCACGAGAGCGTCGACGGCGTCGTCGTCGGTGATGTCGGTCGGGACGACGAGCGCCTGACCGCCCGCGTCCCGCACCTCGGCGGCGACGTCGTCGAGCCTGGACTGAGTCCGCGCCGCGAGCACCACGCGCGCGCCGTGCGCGGCGGCGCGCAGACACAACGACCGACCGAGTCCCGGTCCCACACCGGAGACGACGACGACCTTGTCTTGCAGGAGAGCCATGGGAACCTTCATTTCTGTGGGGCGGAGGGGGTCAGCCGAGCATGCGGCGGGCGAAGGCGCGCTGACGCTCTGCGATCCGCTGCGACCAGCCGTCCGAGTCGATGCGGTTGTGCTCGAGGAAGGGCAGCCGGCCCGCGACGCCGGCATCGTCGACGACTACGGCGGTGGGTCCCAGTTCCGGGCCGACCGCGGTGTCGGTGCGTTGCCAGCGGAACTGCAGGATGCCGCGTCGCCGCCCCGTCGTCTCGATCCAGTTGGCGACTCCCGGATCGTTCGCCGCGATCACCATGCGGATGTTCCCGTCGGGATCGACCTGTGCCTGCGCCGAGTTCAGCGACGTCTGGTGATTGACGTAGTCGAGCGAGATGTACCACATGCTGCCGAGCTGGAAGCCCTGGTAGGGCGCGTCCGACTTCGGGACGGTGACGACCATCGACTTCCCCGCGGGCAGGTCGAAGTGCCCGACCGAGGAGTACTGCGTCGACAGTCCGCCCGGTGTGGTGCGGGGCGCGGTGAACGTGTTGACCGGCTCGTCGAGGTAGAACCACTTCGGGAAGTTGAACCACGTGTTGATGCGGGCGGTGAGCATCTTCGCCGCGATCGCGTAGCGGCGCGCCACCTTCGCGGTGTCGGGCTCCTCGGGAGCGGTGCCGACGGTGTCGACTCGCTCGATCGTCACCGAGCCCTTGGTCTCGCTCGCCCAGTCGCCGTACACCTCGCGCACGGCGAGCATCGACGCGCCGTCACCCAGGACGAAGTAGCCGGGGCCCGGGTCGGCGACGGCGGGACCGAACGTGATCTCGAACGATCCGTCGTCATCGATCGTGATGCGGCGGTCGTCGAAGGCGTCGTCGCCGCCGGGGACGTCGGTCGGCGTGTAGTCGCCGCGGAGCACCTGGAAGCTCAGGTCGACGGTGCTGCCCCGCACTCCGCGTACCACATACGTCGCTTCGGGCTCGACGGTGGCGTGATAGTAGAGCGTGTCCGGATTGTCGAGGCCCATTTTGGCGTACGGACCGGTCGACGTGACGAAGTACGGATGGCTCTTGCTGTGCGACCGCGCGAGCTGCAGGATCGACGAGATGCCGCCCGCCAGATAGTCGAGCCCCTCGGCGCGCTCGGCGTCCGTCTCGGCGAACTCCGCCGCAGCCACCATCGCCTCGGCCTGCGCGATGGCATCGGTGAAGGGCTTGGTCACCGGAGCCGCCTCGTTCACAGCCATGTGTCGCCGCCGTTCCACGTGATGAAGTTGTCGAGCTCCTCCTA
>JASLJL010000014.1 GCA_030152405.1 Gordonia sp. (in: high G+C Gram-positive bacteria)
GCCGATCCGGTTCGAGCGGGCGGCCAGCGCGGCGTCGCCGGTGCGTCCACGGATCGCGAAACGCTCGACGAGCTGCGCGACCGGAGCGGCTCCGTCGGTCACGGTGACCTCGACCTCGATCACTCGACCCACGTCCGCATCGCTGACGCCGGCGCGGCGTGCCGCGACTGTCAGTTGGGTGTCGACCGTCGGCAGGGCGCCGGTCATGGTGATCGCGTGGTCGAGGTGGACCAGATCGAGAAGGCCTTCGACGACGGGTCGGCCGTCAGCGGTGCTGACGCCTCCGATGACGCTGAACACTGTCGGCCAGCACGCGACGACGAGTGCGTCGGGGACGGCGAATCCGTTCGGCGACGACGGAGTCACCGCGTTGAAGCGGGTCGGCAGACCCGCCGAGGTGGCGCCGCTGTGGTCGGCGACCGAGTCGGCGCGCCAGGCGACTGCGCCCGAGGTCGCTCCGTCGGTCAGCGTGAGCAGTTCACCGCCGGCGGCGACCGAAAGGAGGTCCCGCATCGCCTCCGCCGCACCCGACGTCGTGACGCGGGGGCTGCCGCCGTCGACCACCTTGAGGTCGCCGGTGAACGGGATCCGGAGGATCGATCCGGACACCGGGACGACGAGGTCGAGCCGGATCTCGTCGTCTGCGGTCTCGGCGTCGGGGACGTAGGCGATCATCGCGCCGCTGGAGTGCTCGGCGTACTCGCCGTCGTAGACCTTCCACGCGTCACGGTCGCCGAGGAGCGCGACGGGGTTGCGGACCTGACGTCCGGCCCACAGCACGTCCTCGGCTTCGATCAGAATGCTGAGCGGGCCCGACTCCGGGACGATGCCGCGACGGCGACGAGCCGAGACCACCTGGGCCTGCTCCCCCGCTGTGCGCAGGTCGTCGACGACGTGGTCCTCGAATCGATTGAGGAGGTCACCGACCGGTTCGTCGACCCGGGTGATGCCCGAGACGGCGACGGTGCCGGGGATGACGCAGACCTCGTCGGCGGAGTACCGGGCGTCGTGCGCCTGCCACAGCGAGTCCGAGCGCCACCAGCGACGGACGTCCTTGTCGATGACGGGCACGAAGTTGACGGGCTTGCCGGGTGTGCGGCACAGCTCGAGGAAGAAGGCGACGTCGGCGGGATGCAGGATGTCGGCCTCCACCGCGGGGAACGTCTCCACCAGACGCGCGATCGCGGCGTGTGCGTCGACGATGCGCTCGCCGAACAGCGATTCGAACTCGCCGGTGTCGAGGTGATGCATGCGGGCCTCGGCGCGCCGCAGCATGTCGGCGAAACGCGTCTCCCACGTGATGTCGGCCCACTCGTAGGCTCCGTCGTCGCCGACGGCGAGGTCGGCATAACGCGTGAGCCATTCGAGGTAGGTCATCGTCGCGACGTCGCCGAAGTACGGCTTGGCGGTGCGCGCCATCGCCGCGATGATCTCGTCGCGGCGCTCGGCGACGGCGTCGGCATCGCCCGCGACGTCGTCGAGCAGCCTGCCGCAGCGCGACGCCGAGTTGTCGATCTCGTGGATGTCGGCGCCGAGCTGGCTGCGGCCCGAGGCCATGCCTGCTGCACTGTGGCCTGCGCCGATCCAGGTGTCGCATCCCTCGGTGTCCACGAGGAGCTGCTTCACCTCGGGCGACGTCGTCGCCTCCAGCGTCGCCATCGCCGCGGTGCCGATCAGGATGCCGTCGAGCGGCATCGACGGGTAGTCGTACCGTGCCGACCACGTGCCGGTGAGGTACTCGGACGCGCGCTCGGGGGTACCGACGCCGCCGCCGACGCAGACGACCACGTTCGGTCGGTCGCGGAGCTCTCCGTAGGTGGCCAGCAGCAGATCGTCGAGGTCCTCCCAGGAATGGTGGCCTCCCGCACGACCGCCCTCGATCTGGACGATGACCGGGAACTGCGGCACGGCGATCGCGATCCGGATCACGGCGCGGATCTGGTCGACGGTGCCCGGCTTGAACGCGACGTAGTGCAGTCCGGCGTCGTTCAGCTCACCGACGAGGTCGACGGCCTCGTCGAGTTCGGGGATGCCGGCGGTGATGATCACGCCGTCGAGGGGCGCGCCCTGGGCGCGAGCCTTCTGGACCAGTCGTTTGCCGCCGAGCTGCAGCTTCCACAGGTAGGGATCCAGAAACAGGGAGTTGAACTGCACCTGGCGGTTCTCGTCGAGCAGGTCGGTCAGCTTGGCGACGTTGGCGGCGAAGATGTCCTCGGTGACCTGTCCTCCGCCGGCCAGCTCGGCCCAGTGGCCCGCGTTGGCAGCGGCAGCGACGATCGCCGGATCGACAGTCGTGGGCGTCATGCCCGCGAGCAGCATGGGCGAACGCCCGGTGAGACGGGTGAACGCGGTGTCGACCGCGATGCGGCCGGTCGGCAGCGACACCAGGCGCGGCGCGAACGCCGACCACGGACGGGACACCTCCGGCGCGCTCCCGGGAACGAACAGACTGCGCTGGCCGCGGCGGGTGGCCGCGGCGATCACGCCGACGCCCTGACCGCGGACGAGCGGTGCGGCGAGGCGGGCCCCGAGGTCGGACGGGCCGAAGTCGATGATCCACGATGCGCCCGACGCGACGACGTCGCCGATCTGGTCGACCCAGTCGACGGCGTCCACGAGGATGCGGGTCGCGAGACGCCGCGCGAACTCGACGTCGAGGCCGGACAGCTCAGCCCATTCCGCGACGAGGTCGACGGCCGGCGCGAGGTCGGGGTGATGGAACGGGACGGTGACGGCCAGTTCCTCGAACGTCGGCGCGAACGGTTTGCCGCCGGTCAGCTTCGCCTTGCGATCTGCAGCTTCGGCGGCTGCACGTCGTGCGCACAGCGCCTGGAAGCCGGCGAGGTGCCGGGGCGATCCGGACAGGACGATCGACCGGCGATTGTTGACGATCGCCACGGTGGGCAGCCCCACGGTGTCCGCGGGCAGGGTCTCGCGGTACTCCGCGAGGAGAACGTCGATCTCCCGGGGCGCCACACCGTTGACGGCGACCATCGGCGACGTGCCCTCGGTGCTCTGGTCGGCCGAGCCGCGCAGGCCGAGGCGGCGCGCGACGACGGCGGAGGCCGCACCCATCAGCTGAGCCACCGCGATGAGTTGAGCGTCGTCGGCCTCGCGCGGATGCTCGGCGGTCGCGATCGCTTCCGCCGCGAGCAGACCCTGCGAGTGACCGATGACGGCGCTCGGCGGCAACGTGCTCGCGTCGAGGCCCTGCTTGGCGAGGTTGGCGATCGCCGCGATCTGCGTGAGCAGGATGCCCGGAAGGGAGAGCTCGGCGGCGGCCAGCTCCGCGTCGGTCGGGACCTCGCGGTCCTCGTCGACGGCCGCGATCCACTCCGACGGCGCGAATCGATCGGCGCCCGCGGCGGCGAGGCGATCGGCGACAGGCTCGAGCGCGCGAGCCGCACCGTCCACGATCGCGGCGACCTTGCGTCCCAAGTCGGCGTCGGCGACGAGCTCGGCCAGAGTCGGCAGCCATGGGCCGCCCTGCCCGCCGAAGCTGATCGCGTAGCTCTCGCCGGCCGCGAAGCGGTCGATCAGACTCGTCGAACCGTCGTCGGTTGAGGTTGCTCGATCACTGGTGCGGAACTGGTCGAGGGTCACGGATACTCCTGTCGGCCTGTGTGGGGGAACTCGGCCATCGTGCCACACAAACATGAGGGATCCCTCACGTTTAGCTGCGACCCGTAGGTATACCCGCTGGTAGACCCGTGGGTAACCGCCTGGACCAGCGGCTGCGAAAAGTCCAGTGACTGTGGTCACAGCATCGGACGACGGTCCGCACGTCATCCGCGGAAACGACGTGAAAGCACATTTCCGGGCCGGGCCGTATTAGATTCATGCAGGAATTCGCAGCGAGCCGCGCACCGGGCACGGCCCCGCGGGGAGGAGCACCATCCATGAACCGTTCACAACGAGTGGCAGCCGGGGCGTTCGCCGGAGCCGTCGCCGCCTCGATCATCCTGACCGGATGCTCCAGCAGCGACGACGCGGGCTCCGAGACCACCACGAGCGCCGCCTCCGACTCCGCTGCGAAGTCGACTCTCGACGCCGCCGCGACCGCGACCGAGGCCCTCACCGGCGCACATCTGGTCGTGACCGTCGACGGCAAGGTGCAGAGCCTCAACGCGTCGAAGGTCGACGCCGATGTGGAGACCAAGCCCGAACTCAAGGGCAAGGGCACCACCACCCTCAACATGGGCGGCCGCACCGTCAGCGCGCCGTTCGTCTACATCGACGGCAAGCTCTACGCGAACGTCGGCGACAAGGGCTTCCAGGACTACGGTGACGGCCGGTCGATCTACGACGTCTCGAAGGTCCTCGACACCGAGAAGGGCGTTCCGGCCATCCTGCGCGGCATGCAGGGTGCGACGAAGTCCGGCAGCGAGACGATCGACGGCGTCAAGACCACGAAGATCACCGGAACCGTCACCGGCAAGGAGCTCGCCGGACTCGCCTCCACCCCGTCCACCGGCAAGCTGGCCGAGCAGACGTTCGACACCACCGTGTACATCACTGATGACGGCAAGAACAACGTCGCTCGCGTCGTCGTCACCCCCGCGAAAGACGCGACGCTGACCGTCGACGTCAGCAAGTGGGGACAGAAGGTCGAGGTCGCCAAGCCCAAGGGCGTCGAGGCACCGACCGCGAAGCCGAAGTCGACCACGTCGGGTGAGACCCCGCGCGAGAAGACCGGCAGCTGACCTCCCCCTTCCCTTCCTCTCGACTTGGAGAACACCATGAACATCCGCAAGCGCCTCGTCACCGCGGGACTGATCGCGATCGGAGTCGGCTCGGCACTCACCGTTCCGAACGTCATCGATCCGGCGCCCGCTCACGCGTACACCTACTACGGCGCGATCGCCCTGTCGCCGAGCACCGGCCAGACCGGCCGCTCCTGGGACTACGACAACCCGGCCGACGCAGCTCAGATCGCACTGAACTACTGCTCTTACTCGGACTGCAAGGTCGTCACCCGATTCGCCAACGGCTGTGGCGCCATCGCCAAGGGCACGTCGTACTGGGGCTACGGCGCGGCAGACGACCTGTACACCGCGGAGTCGTACGCCCGGTACTACTCCGAGGGCGGCTACATCTACGACTGGGTCTGCACATCCGGTCACAGCTGATCCGCACGTGTTGATCCACACCGCCTGACGGCCCGGGAGCGCAATCGCGCACCCGGGCCGTTAGTTTTGTTCCATGCCGACCGACCCCTGCGTCTTCTGCGACATCGTCACCGACCGCGGTCCAGCCCACATCGTGTACTCCGACGAGCACGTCGTCGCGTTCCTGGACAGGGCGCCGGTAGCGCGCGGTCACACGCTGGTGATTCCGCGGAGGCACTCGTCGGGACTGTCCGACCTGGATCCGGCGCTGGGCACTCCCCTGTTCGCGGCAGCTCAGCGGATCGCCGACGCCATGAAGACGCCGGAGTTCGGCGCCCACGGCGTCAACCTCGCGGTCAACGACGGGCGGGCGGCCATGCAGACGGTGTTCCACACACATCTGCACGTCGTCCCGAGACGGAGCGGCGACAAGCTGTCGTTCGCCAAAGGTCTCGTCACACGTCGCGCAGGTGACCTCGCGACGACGGCGGCGCAGCTCCGCGGCCTGATCGAACCCCGCCCGTGAACGCCGTCGCGCGGGCCGCCGAGCTCATCGCGCGTTCCGAGACGACGGTCGTGTTCACCGGTGCGGGCATGTCCGCCGAGAGCGGCATCCCGACGTTTCGCGACGCCCTGGTCGGCATCTGGGAGAACCACGACCCGATGACCCTCGCCTCACCCGAAGGCTGGAACGCCGACCGCGACCTCGTCTGGGACTGGTACGCCCAACGGGCGAACGACGTCCGCGGGGTCGACCCGAACGACGGGCACATCGCGCTCGCGCAGTTGGCCGTCGCCGCGCAGAACGACGGTCGTGCGGTCAGCGTGGTGACGCAGAACGTCGACGATCTCCACGAGCGGGCGGGCAGCGCCTCCGTCAGTCATCTGCACGGCAGCCTGTTCGCACCCCGCTGTGAATCCTGCGGTCGTCCCGAGACCGCGGAGACGGCGCTCGTGACACCCCGGCCGATGTGCCCGCTGTGCGGCGAATCCCTGCGGCCGGGAGTCGTCTGGTTCGGCGAACTCCTTCCCCGCGACGCCTGGTCGGCGGCGTCCACCGCGGTCGCCGCCTGCGATCTGATGATCGTGGTCGGGACGAGCGGGGTGGTCCACCCCGCGGCCGGACTTCCCGAACGAGCACATCTCGAGGGAGTCCCCGTCATCGAGGTCAACCCGGAGCCGTCGGAGCTGACCCGACTGGCGACCATTCACTTGGCCGGCCCGGCGGCCGAGATGCTCCCTCAGATCATCGACTGAGCGCGACCGGTTCGCGGACGTCGACCTCCGCGTCGGGGTCGGCCTCGACCTCGGC
>JASLJL010000060.1 GCA_030152405.1 Gordonia sp. (in: high G+C Gram-positive bacteria)
CGGGCGTCGTGATTATCGATTGCAGTGATAGTCATCAGCGTATTCCTCTTCAGTGGATTGGGTGCGACATTTCGCGGGGAAGGAACAATCAGTCACGAATTCGTACACTCATGAAACCCATTCTCCCGGCTTCACACCACACATCGAATCACCGTGATTACAAGTCGTTCAGTCCGCGACGTCGGCCGCGTGATCGTCGATCTCGCGTCGGACGTCTGCGGGCACTCGGACCGGGCCCGGCGTGTACGTGACGGCCACGAGCGCCTCGGGCGCACGGAACACCCCGCGACGGGATCGGAGTTCGGCGTCGACCGGTCCACGTGCATCGAGTCCGACCGATATCCCCGTCCACGGAGCCATGCCGACGAGCTGGACGACCCTGGGCAATTCCGCGATCACGGTCTCGGCTGCGCCGCTCGTCCCCACACCGCTCGTCCCTGCGTCAGTCGTGACCGAGACGGTGAAGTCCCACCTCGCGTCCTCGGATGCTCTCGCCCGCAGGGTCACCGTGCTCGCGTCCCGCGGCAGCGGGCCCGACACCCGATGCACGCGCCCGTACGCGTTGTAGGTGAAGGTGAGCACCCCGTCTTCGACGACGAGCAGGTACCCGCCCTGAACGTCACCGTGCGCCACGAGGACGCCTTCGTCGTGGGCGTCCCAGTCGCGCAACTCCACCTCGACGTCGAAGTCCCGGTACGCGATCAACCTGCTCGACCGGTAGCGCTCGAGGGTCGGTGTGCCGCGGAGAATGCGAACCGGCGACGCGAAGCGCTGCGTCTCCGCGGGACGACGGCGCACCTGGTCGTCGACGCTGTCGAACAGCGGGAAGACGGTGTTCCGCCAGGCGGCCTCGTCCCACGCGGCGGCGAGCTCGGCGACCACGTCCGGATGCTCGGCGGCCACGTCGGTGGTCTCCGCCGGATCGGTGATCACGTTGTACAGCTCCCACGCCGGCCTGTCGACGTGCGACGGCAGGCCGTCGTGCAGCGACAACAGCTTCCAGCCGTCCCGGTAGAAGCCGCGGTGCCCGCCGAACTCGGCGTACTGCTCGGAGCGCGGCGACGCGGCGTCTCGATCGCGGAGGACCTCGACCACGCTCACCCCGTCGCGCTGCGCCGCGGCCACGCCGTGTCGGGTCCCGGGGGTGGCGACACCCGCGAGGTCGAGCAGTGTCGGCGCGAGATCGGTGACGTACGCGAACTGCCTGCGCACCCCATCATCGGCGGCGTCGCGGGCGAGTCCGTTCGGCCACGACAGCACGAACGGCACGCGGACGCCGCCGGCGAACGTCTGCCCCTTGTAGAAGCGGAACGGCGTGTTGGACGCCTGCCCCCAGCCGCGCGGATAGTGCACGCCGAGCTCCGCCGACCCGATCAGCTCCTCGTCGTGCGGGACGTCGTACTCCCAGTCCGGCGGCACCGGGCCGTGAACGAACCTGCTGAAGTACGAGCGGGTGCCCTCCGCTCCGCCTTCGGCGGTGCCGCCGTTGTCCGAGGTGAAGACGATGATCGTGTCATCGAGCTCGCCCAGGTCGGTGAGCACGTCGAGGATGCGTCCGACGCTCTGGTCCACACTGTCGACGAGAGCTGCGTACACCTCCTGATAACGCTGGTAGCGGCTCTTCTCGTCATCGGAGAGATCGTCCCAGGGCGGTGCGTCGTATCCGGGCTCGGTGTTGCGTTCCCGGATCGGTGTGCCCGGGTCGAACAGCCCGTCTGCCACCTGTTTGGCGAACCGCCGGCGTCGAACCTCGTCCCACCCGTCGGCGTACCGTCCGCGGTGGCGCTCGAGGTCGTCGGGTTTGACCTGGTGCGGACCATGCATCGCGATGTGCGCAAAGTACAGGAAGAACGGCTTGTCGGCGTCGTGGGCGCGCAGCGCCTTGATCTGGCCGACGGCGCGGTCGGTGAGATCGTCGGTGACGTAGTAGCCCTCGGGGTACTCGTCCACGTCGACGACCGAGTTGTCGGCGATCAGCTGGTTCGGGTGAAAGAACGAGTTGAGTCCCTCCAACGAACCGTAGTAGCTGTCGAAGCCGCGCTGCAGCGGCCACGACTTGCGTGACCGTCCAGGGCTCATGTCGGCGTCCCGCACGAGGTGCCACTTGCCGACGGCGAACGTCGCGTACCCGGACTCTCGGAGGATCTCCGGCAGAGTCAGGACGTCGTCGGCGAGTTCGAGGCGCAGACCGGGGAACCCCGGATCGGAGTTGGCGACGCTGCCGTAGCCCGCGCGGTGCGGGTTGACGCCCGTCAGGAGCGCGGCACGGGCCGGCGAGCACACAGGTGTCGTGTGATAGTTGCTCAGCCGGTAGCCGCGCTCGGCGATCGCATCGATGTTCGGGGTGGGGATCTCGGCGCCGAACGGCCCGATGTCCGAGAAGCCCAGGTCGTCGATCAGCACGACGACGATGTTCGGCTTCTTGTCGCCGCGTTCGGGCTCCGGCGGCCACCAGGCCGTCGACTCCGAAGTCGTGCGCCCCACCGTCCCCCCGAAGTCGGAGTATCCGCGCGCATAGTCGGGGATGCCACTCATCGTCTCGATTCCTCCGTGCATTGTTCCGGCCGCATCGGCATTGTCACCGAGCCACTGTCCGGCAGGATTCCGCACGCCCCGTCTACCCGTCAAAACTTTGATTCGACGTGATTAGAACTCGTCCGCTCCGGGGGTTCGTGGTGAATCATTCGATGCCAGCCGCATTCAAGAATGAAGAATTCGGTGATTCGACGAAGAAAGCAGACATTCGCATGTTTCGACATCCGCTCGTGCGCACGATGTGCGCGCTCGTGCTGACGCTGGCCGTAGTCGTCGGGCTCAGCGGTTGCCGGAGTGCGGTCGACGCTCAACAGGAGCCGAGCACACGCGGGGGCCAGGTGGTCCGCGGCGGGGAGCTGCGTGTCGGCGTGCTCGGCGACATCTCGCCCGCCAAGTTCCTGCAGATCGGCACCGGGGGCCTCAACGGCCACATCGTCGCCAACGTGTACGACACGCTCATCACCCTCGATCACGACTCGCCGACGCCGCGGCCGTCTCTCGCCACGGCGTGGGCGTTGGCACCCGACGGGCTGTCCCTCGCCCTCGAGCTCCGACGCGGCGTCAAGTTCCATGACGGCCGTGAGTTCACGTCGGCCGACGTACGGCAGTCGCTCCTCGCCTACCTCGGTGGGCCGTGGAAGCCGCAGTTCAAGCGCACAGCGGCGGCGATCACCGACTACGACGTGACCGACCCTCATCGCGTGGTGCTGCGGTTCGCGCACCCGATCGGCAATGTCTTCGATCTCCTCGACTCGGCGCCGATCATCGACGGAGCCACACTCGACGGCCTGAAGGCCGGCCGAACCTTCAACGGCACCGGCCCCTTCACCTTCGAGTCGTGGACGCCCAACTCCGCCGTGTCGCTGGTCCGGAACGACCACTACTGGGGCGGGTCGCCCGCCCTCGACAAGATCACGTTCGTGGAGGGCAACGACCCGAAGTCGCTGTACACGAGACTCCGGACGGGACAGCTCGACATCATCGACCCGGCCGGTCTGACGTACCACGATCAGAAGCTCGCGACCACGCGCTACGGGTTCGACGACATCGAGCTCACTGGAGCCGAGAACCAGGTGTACGTCGGCGTCAACGTGCGCAATCCCGCGCTCGCCGACGCTCGTGTCCGACGCGCGATCGCCTTCGCCGTCGACCGCGACCGGATCATGAAAGACGTCTATCAGGGCTCCGGGTATCCGGTGAACCTGCCGTGGCCGAAGAACTCCCCCGCCTACGACGCCGCCGCCAACAAGACGTTCAGTCGCGACGTCGGCAAGGCCAGAGCAATTCTCGCGGACCTGCCGCCGGTGCCGCCCATCGATCTCGACTTCTCGGCGCAGGGCGGCACCTCACGGATCGTGGCCGAGATCGTGCAGAGCAATCTGAAAGACGTCGGCATCACCGTCAACCTGGTCCCCAACGATCCGACGGTGCACTCGTCCAAGCTGATCGGCGGCGAGTTCTCCGGCCTGTGGGTGCTCGAGCACGCGTTCGCGCAGTACACCCCGTCCACGCTCGCCGTGTCGGCTTACCCGTTCAATGCGGAGAAGAACTCGTCGAACTTCGTCAGCGCCGACTACGCCGCAGCCGCGAACGCCGCCTGGAAGACGGCAGATCCGTCGTCGCCCGCCGCCCTGGCCGCCTACCGCAAGCTCGGCGACGTGTGGCTCAACGAGCTCTTCCTCGTGGAGATCGGCGTCGTGATCCCGCGCGCCACCGCGTCTCCGAATGTCCGCGACGTCGGCTGGGACCGTCGAGTCCAGTTCCATTTCGCCGACACCAGCCTCACCAACCCCGATCGGAAGTCATGACATGACCGGCTATCTCCTCCGGCGCATTCCGACGGCGCTCGTCGTCCTGTTCGCCGCGTCCCTCCTCATCTTCGCCGTCCTGCGGCTCATTCCGGGCGGGCCCGAGGCCGCGCTGGCGGGCGCGGACGCCACGCCGGACGATCTGGCCGCGATCCGCCACGATCTGGGGCTCGACCGCGGACTGTTCGTCCAGTACTTCGCGTGGATCGGATCGATCCTGACGCTCGACCTCGGGCGGAGTTACCAGGTGGGCGGCGACATCGTCGATCTGGTGTCGTTCGGCCTGACCAACACCGTCGTCCTCACCACGGCCGCGGCGCTGGTCGCCGTCGTCGTGGGCGTGTCGTTGAGTCTGGCGGCGACCATTCGACCCACCGCGTGGCTGACCGCGCTGCTGAGCGGGATCAACGCGATCGCCATCGCACTGCCGACCTTCGTGGTCGGAACCCTCTTGATCTTCTTCTTCGGGATCCGGTGGCGGCTGCTGCCGGCGGGCGGCACCCCGCCCGCGGGTCTCACCGACGACCTCTGGATCACGGCACAGTTCCTGGTGCTGCCCGCGGTCACGCTCGGACTCCCGGCCGGGGCCATGCTCGCCAGGTTCCTCACCGCCGCGCTGCACACCGAGCTCGCCCAGCCCTACGCGACCACAGCGATCGCGACGGGCGCGTCACGCCGAGACGTCGTGGTGGGTCACGCGCTGCGCAACGCCCTGCCGTCGACCGTCACCGCGTTCGGTCTGATCATCGGCGCCCTGCTCGGCGGTGCCGTGCTCGTCGAGGCGGTGTTCGGCTGGCCCGGCCTGGGTCTGCTCACTGAGGAGGGCATCTCCGCTCGGGACTATCCCCTCGTCCAAGTCCTGCTGCTGCTCTCGGTGAGCGTGTTCGTCCTCATCCAGCTGGCCGCCGACATCGTCCACGCATGGCTCGATCCCCGTATCCGATTGGCAGGTGCCTCCGCATGACCACCACCACCGCCCCGCTCGACGGAGTGCCCGTCGACCTCGATCCCGGTCTGATCCCCGAGACGCCGACCGATCGGGACTCTCGTCCGGTCCGACTGCCGCTGTGGCGCAGCCTCGTCCACGGTTCCGGGCTCGTCGGCACCGTGCTGGTGCTCGCCGTGATCGGCATCGGAGTGTTCGGTCCCCTGTTCGCGTCGTACGCTCCGGATCAGCAGATCGACGGCGCGTACCTGCTCGCGCCGAGCACCGACCACTGGCTCGGCACCGACGACGTGAACCGCGACGTGCTGTCGCGTGTCCTCTCCGGCATCCGCGTCGACCTCACGCTCATCGCGGTCGCCGTCCCGGCCGGAGCCGTGATCGGAACGCTGATCGGTCTGCTCGGCGTGTCCATCGCCCGGGCCGACGGACTGGTCCAGCGGGTGTTCGACGTGATCCTCGCGTTCCCCGCACTCATCCTCGGAATCGCGCTGGTCGCCGTGCTCGGTCCCGGGGCCGTGACCGTGGGGATCGTCATCGCGGTCGCCGAGATCCCGGTGTTCGGCCGCCTGGTCCGCACCTCGGTTCTCCGTATCCGCGAACAGCCGTACGTCGAAGCCGCTCGGGTCAGCGGTGCCGGAACGGGACGGATCGTGTTTCGGCACGTCCTGCCGAACTCCGTCGAAGCCCTCGGTGTCCAGTTCGCCCTCTCCCTCTCTCTCGGAGTGTTCATCAGCGGCGCGCTCAGCTATCTCGGCATCGGCGTCGTCCCGCCGACCCCCTCTCTCGGCGGCCTGCTCGCCGCGGGCAACGGCTACCTCGAGACCAACCCGTGGATCTCCATCGGTCCGCTCATCGTCGTGTCGGCCCTCGTTCTCGGCCTCTACCTGATCGCCCAGTCGATCTCCTCGGACCGAAGGAGTCTGTGAAATCATGACCCGCGCATTGGACGTGACCGACCTTCACGTGACATTCGACTATCCACGGCCCGCAGTCGCGGGCATCAGCCTGCACGTCGACGCAGGCGAGATCGTCGCCCTCGTCGGCGAGTCGGGATCAGGCAAGACGATGACGGCGCGGGCCGCCATCGGTCTGCTGCCCGCATCGGCGAAGGCGACGGGATCGGTGCGCGTCGACGGGATTGAAGTGCTCGGCCTCGACGAACGGGAGTGGACGGCGATCCGCGGCGACCGGGTGGCCATGGTCTTCCAGGAGCCGCAGACCGCGCTCAATCCGGTCCAGACCATCGGTTGGCAGCTCCGCC
>JASLJL010000052.1 GCA_030152405.1 Gordonia sp. (in: high G+C Gram-positive bacteria)
CCCCGGCCGGGCACCCCGTTCGGCGATCTCGACGTGCTGCCCGCGTCTGAGGCGTTGACGGCGGTCGCCGCCTTCCGGCTCGCACTGCCGCGGACCATCCTGCGCTTCGCAGGCGGCCGCGAGATCACGCTGGGCGACCTCGGCGCCCAGCAGGGGATGCTCGGCGGCATCAACGCGGTCATCGTCGGCAATTACCTGACCACGCTCGGGCGCCCCGCGGAGAGCGATCTCGACCTGCTGGCTGATCTGTCGATGCCGATCAAGGCGCTCAATGACACCATCTGACGCGGCGGCGGCGACGTGTAGCGTCGTGGCACCGGGGTATGCCTCGCCCGCTGCCCACGCGTCGACAGGAGAGACCGCCAGATGATCGCGACACCGCTCACCGAGCCGCTCAAGTTCGGCGTCTTCACCGGCGTCGAGCTCGAACTCCAAGCAGACGACTCGGTGCCCGCGGCGGCCCGCATGGGCCTGGAGCCGCCCCGCTACTGCGGGCAGTGCGGTCGGCGCATGGTCGTCCAGGTGCGGCCTGACGGCTGGGACGCTCGCTGCTCACGACACGGCGCCGTCGACTCCGTGGAGCTCGGTCGACGATGAGCGTCGCCGCGCCCGCACGATCGAATCCCGGGAGCTACCGCCTCCCGATTCTGTTCGCCGTCGTCGTCCTCGCACTGTCGGTCCTGGTCGGCTGGCTGTGGTCGTGGCTGGCCCCGCACGTGCCGATCACGGTGCTCGAAGGCGGCGATGCGCGTTTCGACGAGGGCGCGTCGGCGAACCTCTTCGGCGGCGTCGCGGTGTTCGCACTGCTGGCGTTCGCGCTCGGAGTCGTGCTGGCGCTCGCCGCATGGTTCGGCTTGACGCACATGCGGGGTGTGCCCGGGCTGCTGCTGACCACGGCGATGGCGATCGTCTCGTCCGGCCTCGCGTTGGACATCGGGACGCGGATCGCGACGAGCACTCGTCCGACGCTCGACCGCTCGACACCGGGCGGCTACGAGCTCGTGGTGAAGCTCTGGTTCAGCAATTCGTCCGCGCCGTGGATTCTGCTCGTCTGCGCGCCGACGACAGCCGTGATCGTCTACCTGGTGTGCGTGCTGGTGGCGAAGAATCCGACGCTCCGGCCCGACGACGGGTCATAGCGGCGGCCGCAGGGTGGCGAACTCGTCGGTCACCCGCAGTCGGGTGTCGGCGAAGGCGTACAGGCTTGGGGGCCGACCGCCGGTGCGGCCGGTCCGGCCGACGGTGCCGGTCGCCACGACCACTCCGCGGCGCGACAGGATCCTCAGCAGGTTGGTGGCGTCGACGGGATAGCCCAGGGCAGCGCCGTAGATCTCGGAAAGCTCTGACATCGAGAACGTCCCCGGCGCCAGCGCGAACGCGATGTTCGTGTACGACAGCTTGCCGGCCAGCCGTCGTCGCGCGAGGTCGACCACGTCGCCGTGATCGGAGTCGAGCTCGGGCAGCGCATCCACGTCGAACCACGCCGCGGCCGCGGTCGCCGGGTCGGCCGGTATGTCCCGGGGAACGAGCCCGAGGAACGTCGACGCGACGGTCCGTCGCGTCGGGACCCGGTCCGGGTCGGAGAACACCGACAACTGCTCGAGGTGAGCGACCCTCATCAGGTCGGCCTGCTCGCCGAGGTGGCGTTGAGCCGACGTGGGGAGCGTGTCGCGGTCGCCGACCGGCCCTCCCGGCAGGCGCCACACGTCGCTGACCGTCGACGGACGAGTCAGGAGAACGTGCAGTGTGTGCCCCTGGTCTCCGCATTCGCGGACCTGGAACACTGCGGTGAGGACTTCCACGTCCACGGAGCTCGCCATGCCACGACTCTAATCTGACGGGGCGACGGTGCCGGAAACCTTGCGCTGAGCCGCCCGGGGTGACGGGTGTTACGATGACGCCAGGGTTATCGATCATCAGTCGGAAACCTGGTCCGATGGCTCAGCCCGTCATCGGAGACGCTGCGAATGGAGTGTTCCTCGCCATGACCACAGACACCGTGATCACCCGCACCGAGACCGATCTCGGCATGCCCGATCCGCGACACGGGATCCCCGCCGCTTATGGCGGAGTCGAGCCCGACGAGGCGTGGGCCGCCGAGGTCAAGCGTCTCGCCAAGGCGCGCAACGCGACGATCCTGGCGCACAACTACCAGCTGCCCGCCATCCAGGACATCGCCGATCACGTCGGGGACTCGTTGGCGCTGTCCAGGATCGCCGCCGAGGTCGACGCCGACGAGATCATTTTCTGCGGCGTCCACTTCATGGCCGAGACCGCGAAGATCCTCAGCCCCGACAAGAGGGTCCTGATCCCGGACGAGCGAGCCGGATGCTCGCTCGCCGACTCGATCACCGCCGACGACCTGCGCGCGTGGAAGGCCGACTACCCGGACGCTCTCGTCGTCTCGTACGTCAACACGACCGCCGAGGTCAAAGGCCTGACCGACATCTGCTGCACCTCGTCCAACGCGGTTGACGTCGTCGCGTCCATCGATCCCGATCGCGAAGTGCTGTTTCTTCCGGACCAGTTCCTCGGTGCTCACGTGAAGCGTGAGACTGGTCGCGACAACATCCACATCTGGGCGGGCGAGTGCCATGTCCACGCGGGCATCAACGGCGACGAACTCACCGACCAGGTCGATTCGCACCCCGACGCGGAGCTGTTCATCCACCCCGAATGCGGCTGCGCCACCTCGGCGCTCTACCTGGCGGGCGAAGGCGCGGTCCCCGAGGACCGCGTCCACATCCTCTCGACCGGTGGGATGATCGACGCCGCGAAAGCCGTCCACTCCAAGCAGGTGCTCGTCGCGACCGAAGTCGGGATGCTGCACCAGCTGCGCAAGGCCGCACCGGAGGTCGACTTCCAGGCCGTCAATTCGCGCGCGGCGTGCCCGTACATGAAGATGATCACCCCGGCGGCGCTGCTGCGCTGCCTGCGCGAGGGCCTCGACGAGGTGCACGTGGCTCCCGACGTCGCCGAACGCGCCCGCGCCTCGGTGCAGCGGATGATCGAGATCGGCAACCCCGGCGGTGGTGAATGACGGCCGGCGACAGCCGAGCGGCGGGCGCGTTCATCGGGGACGCCGACGTCAGCGGTGATCTCCGGCTGGACATCGACGACGACGTCCTGGCGCTGATCCGCACGGCACTCATCGAGGACCTCCGCTACGGCCCGGACATCACGTCGCTCGCGACGGTGCCGGCCGAGGCGGTCGCCGAAGCGAAGATCGTCTCGCGCCAGTCCGGGGTCGTCGCGGGCCTGCCCGTCGTCCGCGCCGTGTTCGACGAGGTGATCGGCGCCGACCGCTACGTGGTCACCGAGCAGATCGACGATGGGGATCGCGTCGAGCCGGGCACGGTGGCGCTCGCGGTCACCGCGCCCACCGGCGCTCTGCTCACGGCCGAGCGGACCGCGCTGAATCTGCTCTGTCACCTGTCGGGCATCGCGACCGCCACGGCCGCGTGGGTCGACGCCGTCGACGGGACCGGCGCGAAGATCCGCGACTCCCGAAAGACGCTTCCGGGCATGCGGTCGCTGCAGAAGTACGCGGTCCGCGCAGGCGGCGGCGTCAACCACCGGATGGGTCTCGGCGACGCCGCGCTCATCAAGGACAACCACGTCGTCGCAGCAGGCGGGGTCGCCGAGGCGTTGACCGCGGTCCGCGCCGCAGCCCCCGACCTGCCGGTCGAGGTGGAGGTCGACTCGCTCGATCAACTCGACGAGGTCCTCGCCCTCTCGCCGCAGCTGGTGCTGCTCGACAACTTCGAGCCGTGGGCGACCCAGATGGCCGTGCAACGACGGGACAAGCGCGCTCCCGACTGCAAGCTCGAATCGTCCGGCGGACTGTCGCTGGACGTCGCGCGCGACTACGCGAAGACCGGAGTCGACTATCTCGCAGTCGGCGCCCTCACCCATTCCGTGACCGTCCTGGACTTCGGCCTGGACATGTGACAGGTCCGGCCTGCGCGCCGCTTTGCGCCGATCGGATGCTCCTCGGCATCATGGAGCGGTGAACTCGACCGTGCACGCCGCAGCTCTGGCCGACATCGATCCGGTGACTCTCTATCGGTTGATGCAGTTGCGAGTGGACGTCTTCGTGGTCGAACAGGAATGCGCCTATCCGGAGCTCGACGGCCGTGATCTCGAATCGACGGCCATCCAGTACTGGTGCACCGACCTCGACGGCGCGCCGATCGCGACGGCACGGCTGCTGACCGACGAACTTCCGGACGGAACGACGCAGAAGCGCATCGGTCGGGTGTGCACCCGTCACGAGCTTCGCGGAAACGGACTGGTAAAGACGCTCATCGACCGGATCGTCTCCGATATCGGCGACAGTCCGAGCGTCCTCGACGCGCAGGCCCACCTGGAACAGATGTACGGCCGCTGGGGGTACGTCGCCGACGGACCGCAGTTCATCGAGGACGGGATCCCGCACGTCCCCATGCGTCGCTGACATCCGTGCTCCTCGCGCGGACCACGTCACACACCGCAGAGGCGATAGATAACAGTTTGCGGTGACCGCATATCCTGGTGGAGCCGAAATCCCTCGTTCGAAAGTGGAGAAACCATGCTCGCCCGAACCGATCTGCGGGGTGCCGCCCCGACGCTGAGCGAACTGCGTCGTGCGCTGCCTCGCGGCGGAACCGACGTCAACGCCGTGATGCCCGTCGTCACACCCGTCGTCGAAGCGGTGGCTGAGCACGGAGCGCATGCGGCGCTCGACTACACGGAGAAGTTCGACAAGATTCGTCCGGCGTCGGTGCGAGTGCCCGCCGATGTGATCGCGCAGGCGCGCGCGGGCCTCGACGACGCGGTGACCGCGGCTCTCGAGGAATCGATCCGCCGTGCGCGGCTCGTGCACGCCGACCAGCGTCGTACGACGTCGGTCACCGAGGTCGTGCCCGGCGGAACCGTCGCCGAGAAGTGGATCCCGGTCCGCCGCGTCGGCCTCTACGTGCCCGGCGGCAACGCCGTGTACCCGTCGAGTGTCGTGATGAACGTGGTTCCCGCGCAGGAGGCGGGCGTCCAGTCGCTGGTCGTCGCCTCGCCCGCGCAGGCGGACTTCGGCGGCTGGCCGCACCCGACGATCCTCGCCGCGTGCTCACTGCTCGGCGTCGACGAGGTCTGGGCGGTCGGCGGCGCGCAGGGCGTCGCGCTGCTCGCGTACGGCGGCACCGACCTGACGGGGGAGACGCTCGACCCGGTGGACCTCATCACCGGCCCCGGCAACATCTATGTGACGGCGGCCAAGCGTCTCGTGCGCGGCGTCGTCGGCATCGACTCCGAAGCGGGCCCGACCGAGATCGCGATTCTGGCGGACGACTCCGCCGACCCGGCGATCGTCGCGTCCGACATGGTCAGCCAGGCCGAGCACGACGTCCTCGCCGCCTCGGTTCTCGTCACCGACAGCGAAGAGTTCGCGGACGCGGTCGACGCCGCCGTGGAGCAGGCCGCGAACAGCACCAAGCACTCCGAGCGAGTCCGTGAAGCTCTCGCGGGCAAGCAGTCGGGCATCGTCCTCGTCGACGACGTCGACGCCGGCGTCACCGTGGTCGACGCCTATGCGGCCGAACACCTCGAGGTCCAGACGCGGAACGCCGCGGCGGTCGCCGACCGCATCACCAGCGCGGGCGCGATCTTCGTCGGGACGTACTCGCCGGTGAGTCTCGGCGACTACTGCGCCGGCTCCAATCACGTCCTCCCGACGACCGGATCGGCCAAGTACGCGTCGGGGCTGTCCGTGCAGACGTTCCTGCGCGGCGTCCACGTGATCGACTACGACCGCGACGCCCTGTCGGGCGTCGCCGACCACGTCGTGACACTCGCCGGCGCCGAGGATCTGCCCGCACACGGTGAAGCGATCACGGCGCGGTTCGCCCGATGAGCGTCGGCGACGAGTACTCGCTCGCAGATCTCCCGCTCCGCGACAACCTGCGCGGCAAGTCGGCCTACGGCGCGCCGCAGCTGCAGGTCCCGGTGGTGCTGAACACCAACGAGAACCCGCACCCGCCGACCCAGGCGCTGGTGGACGACGTGGCGAAGGCGGTCGGCGCGGCCGCAGAAGACCTGCACCGCTATCCGGACCGTGACGCCGTCGACCTGCGCACCGATCTCGCCGCGTACCTCGCGGGTGCGACCGGGGTTCCGCTGACCGTCGACAATCTGTGGGCGGCGAACGGCTCCAACGAGGTGCTCCAGCAGATCCTGCAGGCGTTCGGCGGACCCGGCCGGAGCGCGATGGGCTTCGTCCCCTCGTACTCGATGCACCCGATCATCTCCGACGGCACGCAGACCACCTGGATTGCAGCTCAGCGCGCCGACGACTTCGGTCTCGACGTCGACGCGGCGATCGCGGCGATCACCGAGCAGCGACCCGACGTGGTCTTCGTGACGTCCCCGAACAACCCGACCGGCGCCAGTGTGCCCGTCGACGAGATCGCCGCGATCCTGCGCGCGGCCCCGGGCATCGTCGTGGTGGACGAGGCGTACGGCGAGTTCTCGTCGCAGGTCAGCGCCGTCTCGCTGCTGGACGAGTTCGGCGACAAGCTGATCGTGTCGCGGACCATGAGCAAGGCGTTCGCGTTCGCGGGCGGCCGTCTCGGTTATCTCGCTGCGGCGCCCGCCGTCATCGAGGCGCTCCTGCTCGTGCGGCTGCCGTATCACCTCTCGGTGCTCACTCAGGCCGCGGCACGCGCGGCGCTCCGACACAGTGCCGAGACCCTCGGCAGTGTGGCCACGCTGATCGCCGAACGTGAGCGCGTCGTCGCGGCTCTCACCACGATGGGGTACGACGTGGTGCCGTCCGACGCCAACTTCGTCCTGTTCGGCGAGTTCGCCGACGCGCCCGCCACCTGGCAGCGCTACCTCGACGACGGCGTGCTGATCAGGGACGTCGGTATTCCCGGCCGTCTGCGTGCGACGATTGGACTGGCAGCCGAGAACGACGTCTTCCTGACGGTCAGCGAGAAGCTGGCCGTCACCGACCGAAAGCAGTGAGCGTGACTTCAGCACCGCAGGACCGCATCGCACGCGTCGAACGGACCACCCGCGAGTCGTCCATCGTCGTGGAGATCAACCTCGACGGCACAGGCGTCACCGACATCGACACCGGTGTCCCGTTCTTCGACCACATGTTGACCGCGTTCGGAGCGCACGGCAGTTTCGATCTGACGGTGCACGCCAAGGGCGACATCGACATCGAGGCGCACCACACGGTGGAGGACACCTCGATCGTGCTCGGCACCGCGATCGGTCAGGCGCTCGGCGACAAGAAGGGCATCCGACGCTTCGGCGACTCGTGGATCCCGATGGACGAGACGCTCGCCCAGGCGATCGTCGACGTGTCGGGCCGGCCGTATTGCGTGCACACCGGCGAACCGGACCACATGCTGACGGCCACCATCGGGGGCTACTCGGGTGGCGACCGTCCGGTGGTGTCGTACTCGACGGTCATCAACCGTCACGTGTTCGAGTCGATCGCGCTCAACGCGCGGATCGCGCTGCACGTCCGGGTGCTCTACGGCCGCGACCAGCACCACATCACCGAAGCCGAGTTCAAGGCCGTCGCCCGCGCCCTGCGCGAGGCCGTCGAACCCGATCCCCGGGTCACCGGTGTCCCGTCGACGAAGGGCAGCCTGTGAGCGGGGCCAAGAACATCGCCGTCCTCGACTACGGCTCAGGCAATCTTCGGTCGGCGCAGCGTGCGCTCGAACGCGCGGGCGCCGATGTCGAGATCACCTCCGACTTCGACACCGCACTCAACGCCGACGGCCTGCTGGTCCCCGGCGTCGGCGCCTTCGCCGCCTGCATGGAGGGACTGCTGGCCGTTCAAGGGGACCGGATCATCGGCAGGCGTCTGGCCGGCGGCCGGCCGGTCCTCGGCATCTGCGTGGGCATGCAGATCCTGTTCTCCCACGGTGTGGAGTTCGGCGTCGACACTCCCGGATGTGACGAATGGCCCGGCGCGGTCACGCGACTGAGGGCTGACGTGCTCCCGCACATGGGGTGGAACACGGTGCAGACACCCGACGACTCGACGCTCTTCGCCGGGATCGACGACGACGCCCGGTTCTACTTCGTTCACTCGTACGGGGTACAGGAGTGGGAGATGGACTCCGACGGATCCTCGATCGCGCCGCCGCGCCTGACGTGGGCCGATCACGGGGGACGTTTCCTCGCGGCCGTGGAGAACGGGCCGCTGTCGGCGACCCAGTTCCACCCGGAGAAGTCCGGCGACGCGGGCGCCCACCTGTTGACGAACTGGATCGAGAGCGTCTGATGGCGGCCAAGAAGAGGTCCGCGGCCGACGACTACTCGTACGGCAAGTCAGTGGCCTTCGCATTGGGCGCGGGCGTGGGCGTGCTGATGATCGCCGTCGTGGTGATCCTGCTCGTCGCGCAGAAGTCGGCCGTCGCAGCGCTGATCATCGCGGTGATCGCCGTCATCGTGATGCTCGCGGTGATCGCGATCGTGTCCAAGCGGATGCTGGCCGGAGTCCAGCGGGAGATCGACGAACGCCGCGCCGCGGCTGACGAGAAATAGAGCGGGAGAGACACCACAGTGGGAACCACGCCTGCGGGCAAGACCCTGGAACTGCTGCCTGCCGTCGACGTGGTCGACGGTCAGGCAGTGCGCCTCGTGCAGGGCGAGGCGGGATCGGAGACGTCGTACGGTTCGCCCCGCGACGCGGCCAAGGCCTGGCAGGGGGGCGGCGCGGAGTGGGTGCACCTCGTCGATCTCGACGCGGCGTTCGGCCGAGGCGACAACCGGGCTCTTCTCGCCGAGGTGGCGGGGGAGCTCGACATCAAGGTGGAGTTGTCGGGCGGCATCCGTGACGACGCGACGCTCGCCGCGGCCCTCGCGACCGGCGCCACGCGCGTCAATCTCGGCACCGCCGCGATCGAGAACCCCGACTGGTGTGCACGGGCGATCGCCGAG
>JASLJL010000103.1 GCA_030152405.1 Gordonia sp. (in: high G+C Gram-positive bacteria)
CTGACCCGGATCGCGGAGGCGATCGGGGTCAGCATGTTCACCCCCTCGTACTCCAGTGCCGCCTTGTCCTGCCCCATGCGCCGCGACCGTCCACCTGCGAGGACGATCCCGGCCACTGTGTTCTGCGTCATACCGACCACCGTAGCGGCGTCGTCGCGATCCTGCCGATGCTTGCGCTCACCGTCCCAGATTGTGCCCAGGGCACGACATCGTGCACAGACCCCGGCCCTGTGCGTGAGGTGACGCCCCGGGCAGATTCACGCTGGTCACCATCTGATGCCTGCCCTGTCCATCCGGTGCTTGAGCATCGGCACGACTGCGTTCCGGCGAAGATCTGCGACCACCCACCGGGCAACGTCGAAGACCAGATCTCGAAGCCGGTCCTCACGGATCTTCTCCGCGACGACGGCGTCCCGTTCAGACTGTCCGGGCTTCAGGTCGCGGCAATACTTGCGGAGACCGTCGAACTCCGCGATGAGCCGGTCACCCCATCCGTAGTCGGCGAACGCCACTCGACCATCACTGAGAACGAATCGGCATTGAAGATCCGGAGACGGGAGGCGCGCCTCGATCATCTGCGCACGCCCCCACGACTCCCCGGGGTTGGCGGACCGACCGTCTCCGTGCCGAAGAGCCGCCGACACCACTGCCCCGCCGCGGACTCGTCGACGGTCCAGCTCACGAGCGATCTCGTCCGGCGTCACGCCGAGGCGCAGCGCACTGTCGACGACGGCGAGCGCTTCAGCGAAGGTCTTGCCTGCGGCCACGTCCACCGTCGTGCGAGCCAGATCGGAGACGAGCACACCGTTCACCTCGACGACCGAGCCGTCGCCGAGACCGCTGTGAACGTGCCGGTATCGGGTCTCGCGGCCTCCGCCGGTTCGCGACTTGGCGAAATGGACCCGGGTGCGGTCAGTGTCCAAGAGGGCCAGCCCGTGGACCGCCGCGGCCGATTCGTGGCTCAACGGGAGATGACTGTCCTCCGCCGCAGCCAGGCACCGAAGCAGGTAGACCGCGTCGTCGACGTCATGCGCCGGAAGGGACTCGGTGAGGACGTAGCTCCCGGGCTCGAGCGCCGTGAGTTCGTTCTTCTCGAGCGCTCGCCGGATGCCGCTGTCACCGTGCCCCAGATCGAGGGCATGCGCCTTCCGGACGATTCCATTCGCATCTGCTCCCCACATAGCCCAGAAGTGAACCCCGAGCGAGCCAGTTTGTCTCCCCCGTTGTCCACAGCCTCGTCGATCGCCGTTTCACGCCCAGGGCAGCGGTAAGCGCACAGGCTCCGGGGCTATGCATAAAGAAGCGCCCAGGGCGCAATCAGCAACCCTGGGCGCAACTTCACGACGATAGAACTAGGCCGACTTCTCCTCGGGGCCGTCGTCCTTGCGCGGGACGATGGTCGGGAGGACGTTGTCGCGGACGGTCTCGCCGGTGACGACGACCTTGGCGACGTCGTCGCGGCTCGGGATGTCGTACATGACGGGAAGAAGGACTTCCTCCATGATCGCGCGCAGACCGCGAGCGCCGGTGCCGCGGTGGATCGCCTGATCGGCGATCGCCTCCAGGGCGTCCTGCGTGAACTCGAGCTCGACGTTGTCCATGTCGAAGAGCCGGCTGTACTGCTTGACCAGCGCGTTCTTCGGCTCGGCGAGGATCGAGACGAGCGCTTCCTTGTCCAGGTTGCGCACCGACGCGATCATCGGGAGACGGCCGATGAACTCGGGGATCAGACCGAACTTGATCAGGTCCTCGGGCATGACGTCGGCGAAGTGGTCCGTGGTGTCCACGTCCTTCTTGCTCGGAACCTCGTTGCCGAAGCCGATGCCGCGCTTGCCGACGCGCTCGGCGACGACCTTTTCCAGTCCCGCGAACGCGCCCGCGACGATGAACAGGACGTTCGTGGTGTCGAGCTGGATGAACTCCTGATGCGGGTGCTTGCGTCCGCCCTGCGGCGGCACCGACGCCTGCGTGCCCTCGAGGATCTTCAGCAGTGCCTGCTGGACGCCCTCTCCCGACACGTCACGGGTGATCGACGGATTCTCGCTCTTGCGCGCGATCTTGTCGACCTCGTCGATGTAGATGATCCCCGTCTCGGCGCGCTTCACGTCGTAGTCGGCGGCCTGGATCAGCTTCTGCAGGATGTTCTCGACGTCCTCGCCCACATACCCGGCCTCGGTGAGCGCCGTGGCGTCGGCGATGGCGAACGGAACGTTCAGCATCTTCGCGAGAGTCTGCGCGAGGTACGTCTTGCCGCAGCCGGTCGGACCGAGCATCAGGATGTTCGACTTCGCCAGCTCGACGGTCTCCACCGAGCCGCGCTTGTCGGCGACCTTCTTCTCGCCGGCCTGAATGCGCTTGTAATGGTTGTAGACGGCGACGGCGAGCGTGCGCTTGGCCGTGTCCTGACCCACCACGTAGTTGTCGAGGAAGTCCCGGATCTCTGCGGGCTTGGGAAGCTCGTCGAGCTTCACATCGCTGGTCTCGGCCAGCTCCTCCTCAATGATCTCGTTGCACAGGTCGATGCACTCGTCGCAGATGTACACCCCTGGTCCTGCGATGAGCTTCTTGACCTGCTTCTGACTCTTACCGCAGAACGAGCACTTGAGAAGGTCCCCGCCGTCTCCCATTCGCGCCATGTGGCAGCACCTTCTTTCTCGTGACGCGCGTCACCTTGAACGGTACTCGCGCAGACTGTGTTCGCCGAGGCGAACACGGTTTACTAGCGTGCCGACTTCTTGCGGTACTCGAAGACCTCGTCGATGATCCCGTACTCCTTGGCCTGCTCGGCCGTCAGGATGTTGTCGCGATCGGTGTCCTTGCGGATCTTGTCGGTGTCCTGGCCGGTGTGACGGCTGAGGATCTCGTCGAGACGATTGCGGATGCGCTCGATCTCGGCCGCCTGGATCTCCAGGTCCGACACCTGACCCTGGTACGCACCGCCGGTCCGCGGCTGGTGGATCAGCACGGTCGCGTTCGGCAGCGCCGCCCGCTTGCCGGGCGTGCCGCCCGCGAGCAGGATGGCCGCCGCCGACGCCGCCTCGCCGAGGCACACGGTCACGACGTCGCAGTGGACGTACTGCATCGTGTCGTAGATCGCGAGCATGTCCGGGACGCTGCCGCCGGGCGAGTTGATGTACATCGTGATGTCGCGGTCGGGGTCCTGGCTCTCCAGGACCAGCAGCTGCGCCATGACGTCGTTGGCGACCGTCTGGTCGATCGGGGTGCCGACGAACACGATGCGCTCCTCGAACAGCTTCGCGTACGGGTCGTACTGGCGCTGACCGTTCGGGGTGTTCTCGATGAACGACGGCAGGATGTAGCGTGCCTCGATGCTCTTCAGTGCGAGGGCCGCATCCGGGATGCCTGCGCGCACATCAGCGGGAAGATCGTTGTACATGTTTTCTCCGTAGCCGGTGAAGGGATGTGAGGGATGAGTGCGGCGCTCAGGCGCCCGGACGCACGACGGTGGTCACCACGTGGTCGACGAAGCCGTACTCCTTGGCCTCGGTCGCGGTGAACCAGTTGTCGCGGTCGGCGTCTGCTTCGATCTTCTCGAGCGGCTGACCGGTGAACTCGGCGTTGAGACGGTTCATCTCACGCTTGGTGGCGGCGAACTGCTCGGCCTGGATCGCGATGTCGGCCGCGGTGCCGCCGATGCCCGCCGACGGCTGGTGCATCATGATGCGCGCGTGCGGGAGGGCGTGGCGCTTGCCCTTGGCACCCGCGGCGAGCAGGAACTGCCCCATCGACGCGGCCATGCCCATCGCGTACGTCGCGACGTCGCACGGAGCGAGCTGCATCGTGTCGAAGATCGCCATGCCCGCCGTGACGCTGCCGCCGGGCGAGTTGATGTAGAGGCTGATGTCCTTCTCCGGGTCCTCCGCGGCCAGCAGAAGGATCTGCGCGCAGAGTCGGTTGGCGATGTCGTCGTCCACCTGGGTGCCCAGGAAGATGATGCGTTCGCGGAGAAGGCGCTCGAAGACCGAGTCAGTCAGGTTCAGGCCGGCGACGCCCGAGCTCATCGAGGGCGTGTGGAGAGTGCTCACTGGTTGTACCTATCTGTCGAAATACTGCCTGTGTTCGCGTTGTCACCGAGATTAATCAATCGAAGGGGCCCCATTGTTCCGGTGACACCCCGTATTCGCTCACAGCGGAACGTCGGCGATCGTCCGCCTGCGAGTTCATCTGTGGGAGAACACGACAGCCGGGACGGATACCGTCCCGGCTGTCGTGAGACCTCTGTGTGAGGCGGCGGAGGATCAGGCCTCGTCGTCGCCCTCGGACTCGACGTCGGCTCCGCCGAAGAACGCCTTGGTGTCGATGGCCTCACCGTTGGTGTCGGTCACCGTCACGTCGCCGATGACCTCGGCGAGCGCCTTGTTGCGACGGACGTCGGCGTACAGCGCACCGATCTGGTTGGCGTTCTGCAGCTGCTGGATGAACTCCTGCGGTGCGACGCCGTAACGCTGGCTCTGCATGAGGATCTGCTGGGTCAGCTCGTCCTGGCCGACCTCGACCTCGGTGGCGTCTGCGATCGCGTCGAGCAGGAGCTGCGTGCGGACCGACTTCTCGGCGTCCGCGCGGCTCTCGGCGTTCCACTCCTCGCGGGTCTTGCCCTGCGCCTCGAGGAAACGGTCGACCTGCGCGTCGTCGTGGCCCAGAGCGTGGACCAGCTGGTGCTGGACGCCCTCGACCTCGTCGTCGACGACCTTCTCGGGCAGCGGGAACTCGACGGTCTCGAGGAGCTGCTCGAGGACCGCGTCGCGGATCGCGCCGGCCTGCTCGTACTTCTTCGACTCCCCCGCGCGCTCGCGCAGGTTCTCGCGGAGCTCCTCGACGGTGTCGAACTCGCTGGCGAGCTGAGCGAAGTCGTCGTCGACGGCGGGGAGCTCGCGCTCCTTCACCGAGTTGACGGTGACGGTGACCTCAGCGTCTTCGCCCGCGTGGTCGCCCGCCACGAGCTTGGTGGTGAAGGTGTTCTTCTCGCCGGCCTTCAGGCCCTCGAGGGCCTCTTCCAGGCCGTCGACCAGGTCGCCGCTGCCGACCTCGTGCGAGAGACCCTCGGTGGTGGCCTCGTCGACGGTCTCGCCGTCGACGGTGGCGACCAGGTCGATCGACACGAAGTCGCCGGTGGTGGCGCCGCGCTCGACACCGACGAGGGTGCCGAAGCGTGCACGGAGGTTCTCGAGCTCGGTCTCGACGTCAGCGTCGGCGACCTCGATCGGATCGACCTCGACCGACAGGGTCGAGTACTCCGGCAGGGTGATCTCCGGGCGGATGTCGACCTCTGCGGTGAAGCGGACCGGCTGGCCGTACTCGAGCTCGGCGACGTCCAGCTCGGGCTGACTGATCGCCTTGACGTCAGCCTCGGCGATGGCCTCGGAGTACTTGTTCGGCAGCGCGTCGTTGACGACCTGCTCGAGGATCGACTGGCGGCCGACGCGGGCCTCGATCAGCTTGGCCGGAGCCTTGCCGGGACGGAAGCCCGGGATGCGGATCTGCTGAGCGAGAGACTTGTATGCCCGGTCGAAGTCACCGGAGAGTTCCTCGAACGGAACCTCGACATTCAGCTTGACTCGGGTCGGGCTCAGCTGCTCGACGGTGCTCTTCACGACTTCGATGCTCCTTAGATCCGTACGTCACGTATTCGTCGGGATGACAGGATTTGAACCTGCGACCCTCCGCTCCCAAAGCGGATGCGCTACCAAGCTGCGCCACATCCCGATGGCCTGCCCGACAGCGCGGGCACAGCCAAACGCACATAGTACGGCCAAGGACGGCACGGACACGAACCCGGGACCGGTTTTGTTCATTCGGTCCGCACTGCGGTACTGTTTTGCCGGTCGCACGAGAGTGTGGCACGCGGGTGTAGCTCAATGGTAGAGCCCTAGTCTTCCAAACTAGCTACGCGGGTTCGATTCCCGTCACCCGCTCCATGCAGTGACAACGATGGCGACGTTTCCCGGCACCATGCCGGAGAACGTCGCCATCGTTCGTCCGCCCCTCTATCGCGTCACTTGCACTCGACGACGATCTCGAACTTCTTCTCGATCATGCCTGCCGTCGGGTTCTTCATGTCCGCACCGACCGCCTTGCCGGTGATCGTGTACTTGTCGCCGTCGGCCTCGACCTTCGCCGAACCCACGCTCGGCGGCGTGACGGCGAGCGCTGACCCGTCGACGACAACCCCGAGCGAGACGACCTTCGGCGGATCACCCTCGGACATGACGACGCCGAGCCCATCCTTGCCGTTGATCGCGGCGCTGCCGATGTTGATGTTCTTGTCGTGCTTCACGCAGTTGACCGACTTCAGGTCGAGCCCCTCGACGTTCTTGCCGTCCACCTTGACGACAGTCGTGCCGCTGGTCGACGCCTCGACGCTCGACTCTGCGGCGCTCGACTCCATTGCGCTCGAATCGGCGGCCGCCGACGTCGACGCGTCACTACTGTCCGAGTCCGAGCTGCCACAGCCTGCAAGAACAGCCGCTGCCGCGACGGCGGCGAACGTCAGTCCGATGGTGCGCTTCATGGGGGTTTCCTTTCGGGAGGTGAAGGCCGCTCCCCTGCCCGCGGGAGAAGCCTGTGAAGAGAATCCCACCGCAGGGTCCGCACCGCCCGGTTATCGCGAGATGCGCCCGATGCCCGACGCCCACATCACGACACCGACGAGCAGCGCCCAGAAGGCCGACCCCACTCCGGCGACGCTGATGCCCGACGCCGCGACGACGAAGGTCGTGGCCGCCGGAAGTCTCCCGTCGGCGTCGGACAGCGCCGCCGAGCACGCGGCGGCGAATGCGCCCAGCAGCGCCACACCCGCCACTGCCTGAACCACCCCGTCAGGCGCCGCCAGGACGACGGCGACGAGTCCCGCCGAACCGAGACCGAGCACCACGTAGACCACGCCCGTTGTCACACCCGCGAGCCAGCGCCGGTCACGGTCGGGTCCCGCGTCCGGACCGGCGGCCAGAGCGGCGCTGAGCGCGGACAAGTTGATCGCATGACCGCCGAACGCGGCCCCGAGCATCGACCCGACGCCGGTCACGGTCAACGCCGGACGCCAGGGCACAGTGAAACCGAAGCCCGCCATCACGGCCACCCCGGGGATGTTCTGCGCGGCCATGGTCACCAGATACAGCGGGATCGCGACGCCGGTGAAGGCTCCCAGGGTGAACGACGGCCCGGTGAACGACACCGCCGGGACGAGGGCGCCGAGTTCGGGCGCCGTTCCATCGCGGACGACGGCGACCGCGATCACCACGAGCGCGGCTAGAAATGCGGCCGGAACCGCCCAGCGTGGACGGAGCTTCAGCAGCACGAGCCAGACCAGGAGCACCGGCGCCACGGCGGCAGGACTGTCGACGAGGCCCTGGAGAGGTTGGACGCACAACGGCAGCAGCACTCCCGCAAGCATCGCCTGCGCGACGGGCGTCGGGATCCGCGTGACGAGGTCGGCCAGCCGCGGCCACAGACCGGTCACGACAAGCAGCGCCCCGCAGCACAGGAACGCCCCGACGGCAGCGGGCCACCCACCGGTGACCGCTCCGGTGGTCACCAACAACGCCGCACCCGGCGTGGACCACGCCGACGTGATCGGCATCCGGAAGCGCCACGACAGCACGATGGTGGCCACACCCATCGCCACGCTCACCGCGAGCAGTCCCGAGGCGGCCTGGGCGGCGTCCGCGCCCGCGGCCCGAAGGCCGGCGAGGACCACCGCGAACGACGAGGTGAACCCGACCAGCGCGCACACGACACCCGCGCCGATCGGCACCGCCGCCGACGTGGTCGCACTCACTGAAGAATTCGTCATTCGACAGATCGTTCCACAAACGGAACGTTCTGTAAACGGAACAGACGGTAGGGTGAACGTCGTGAAAGAGACCGACGTCGGGAGCCGCCTCCGCGACCTCCGCGGCGCGCGCGGCCTCAGTCTTTCCGAACTCGCCCGACGAGCGAATGTCGGAAAGGCCACACTCTCCGAGATAGAGAGCGGGCGGCGGAATCCGACGATCGAGACCCTGTACGCACTCTGCGCTCCCCTGGACGTGCCCCTCACCGCACTCCTCGGCGAGACGCCCGGCGCACACGGTGCGGCAGCGGGCGGAATGACCACCGTCCTGCTTTCGACCCGAACCCTGCCACCGTCCGACGATTACCCGACGGGCGCGACGGTCGAGGTGCTCCGCCTCGAATTCCCAGCAGACGCCCACCACGTCTCACCAGCTCACGGCCACGACGTGCGAGAACAACTCAGCGTGGTATCCGGAATCGTCAGAGCCGGGGCCGCCGACGATCCCGTCGACGTCCGCGCGGGATCCACTCACTCCTGGCTCAGCGATCGCGACCACGTGTTCGCGGCAGTGGACGGCCCGGCCGAAGCGG
>JASLJL010000109.1 GCA_030152405.1 Gordonia sp. (in: high G+C Gram-positive bacteria)
GATCGTCGTCGGAGGTGGATGACATGGCCACCAATGTAGCGGCAATTCGGTGTGCCCCTTGCCACAGGATGGTTGATCACATATATGTGATAACAACGTGTCGCACATGGCGGCGCCCACACCATCCACGTTCAGGAGACGCTCACATGGTCACTTTCACCCCCGAACAGACTGCGTTCGCGCAGGCCGTCACCGATTTCTGCCAGCGTGAGGCCGGCACTCGCGAGCAGCGCGACAAGTGGACCAACAACGGCGAAGAGAACCACTCGCAGGAGCTGTACCGGAAGATGGCCGAGCTCGGGTGGGCGGGCATCAACGTCCCCGAGGAGTACGGCGGCGCGGGCGCGGGCAACGTCGAACTGTGCATCTTCCTGGAGGAAGCGGTCCGCGCACAGGCGCCGATCGGCGGCATCGGACCGACGCTGATCACCGCGGCGGCGTATGAGAAGTTCGCCGACGACGCACTCAAGCGCGAAGTGCTCGACGGTGTCGTCGCCGGCGACGCTCTCTCGATCTCGATGTCGGAGCCGGAGGCCGGATCCGACGTCGGAGCCCTCACGTGCCGCGCCGACAAGGTCGACGGCGGCTGGGTGATCAACGGCCAGAAGACGTGGTGCTCGAATGCCCACTACGCGAAGTCGATCCTGCTGATCGCGCGCACCGATCGCAGCGGAGGCAAGCACGAGGGCCTCACTCAATTCCACATCCCCGCGGGCACCCCCGGCCTGCAGATCAGCCAGATCGACACGCTCGGCGGACGGGAGGTGAACGATCTGTACTTCACCGACTGCAAGATCCCCGACTCCGCCGTCGTCGGCCAGGTCGGCAACGGTTGGAAGCAGCTCATGGCGGGCCTCAACACCGAGCGGCTCATCCTCGCGGCCATGCAGCTCGGCGTCGCGCGGCGATCGTTCGACGACACCCTGAACTTCATCAAGGAGCGCAAGCAGTTCGGGCGTCCCATCGGCACCTTCCAGGCACTCCGCCATCGGATGGCCGACCACGCCACGGAGATCGCCTGCACCCGCGAGCTCGTCTACAGCGTCGCCCGTGCCGCCGACGCGAATCCGGACAAGCTGATGCCGCGTGAGGCGTCGATGGTGAAGCTCAAGGCCACCGAGACGAGCAAGAAGATGACGATCGACAGCATGCAGATGATGGGCGGGTACGGCTACGCGAAGGAGTTCGACGCCGAGCGCCTGATGAGAGGCGCGATCATCTCCACGGTGTTCGGCGGCACCAACGAGATTCAGCGTGACGTCATCGGAAAGACCTATGGCCTCTGAGCCCGATCCCGCACCGGCGTTGCGCCGCCGACCGCAACTGTCCGAGGAGGTGGCGGCGGTGGTGAGACACAAGATCATGACCGCCGAACTGCTCCCCGGCGAGCGCGTCCGTCTCGATGAGACCGCGGCCACGCTCGGAGTCAGCGTGACGCCGGTGCGCGAGGCTCTGCTCACGCTGCGGGGCGAGGGCATGGTCGCCTTCGCCCCGCACCGCGGGTACACGGTGGCCGCTCTGACTCGAACCGATGTCGCGGATCTCTTCTGGCTGCAGGGCGAGGCGGCCGCTCGCATCGCGCGTCGCACCACCGCGGTCATCACCGCCGCCGAGATCGACCAATTGGCGTGGGCCAACGCCAACCTGCGAGGCGCCGCGATGGACCACGACGTCGCGGGCATCGTCGACGCCGAGTTCGAGTTCCATCGCGCCCACAACCACATCAGCGGAAGCGGCAAGCTCGCGTGGATCCTGCAGAATGCGACGCGGTACACGCCGCACCAGTTGTACGCGAGCGACCCAGAGTGGGCGCGTGCCGCGCTGGAAGCGCACGAGGCGTTGATCGGCGCGTATCGCGACGGTGACCCGGAGGCTGCGGCCCAGGCCGTCCGACGGCAGTTCGACGACGGCGCCGCTCGCCTCATCGCACACCTGGAATCGACGGCGATCTGGTCCTGACCAGACGTTTTGCGCCTCGACGAATCCATGCGCTAGAGTTTGTCCTCGGTTCGGAAAGACATTCCCCCATAGCTCAATTGGCAGAGCAGCCGACTGTTAATCGGCAGGTTATTGGTTCGAGTCCAATTGGGGGAGCACACAAAACCCGCTGGTCATCCAGCGGGTTTTTTGCTGTGCCGAATACGTCAGACCGACTGATCGAGTTTGCCCTCCACCGACGTCGGGCCTAGCGTGGAGGACGTGACCACTCGAATGCAGGAGGACTGCGGCGCGCTCAGCGCCGAGTCGAGATAGCCGCGCCCCGCAGCCGATCCGCGTGATCGGCGGCTGCCCGCTATCCTCATTCACCCGCGCGAGAGCCCTGACGGCCGCGCACTTTTCGAGAAACGGTTGCATTCGATGCGCACTCTCACCCAGAAACAGATCCTGTCCGCGTTCCGCGGCGCCACCAAGAGCGAGTTGGCTCGCGTCACC
This sequence comes from Gordonia sp. (in: high G+C Gram-positive bacteria), assembly GCA_030152405.1. Classification (GTDB taxonomy): domain Bacteria; phylum Actinomycetota; class Actinomycetes; order Mycobacteriales; family Mycobacteriaceae; genus Gordonia. The sequence goes on from JASLJL010000109.1 coordinate 2,434, forward strand.
TTCCCGCTCGACTTCGACGACGTGGACTTCTCACGACGTGAGTTCTACGGCTGGCGGGACCGGAAGATCCCCCGGCGGTCGTACATCGCGCTGGACGTCGACGACGAGCTCGTCGCCCTGATCCTCACCCGAGCAGAGGCGAAACCGTCACGGCGAGCCATGTGCTCATGGTGCCGCGACGTCGACCTCTCGCAGGACTCCGTCCTCTACTCGGCACGTCGGATCGGCGCTCGCGGTCGACGCGGCGACACGATCGGTGCCCTCGTGTGCGAAGACTTCGGCTGCCCGAAGCACGCTCGAAAGCTCCCGCCCGCCTATCACAAGGGCACCGACCTCGACGCGATCCGCACCATGCAGGTCGATGAGATGAGGCGGCGCGTCGAAGCCTTCGTCGCCGAGGTCCTGTCGACTCAGGACTGATCGTCGACTCCCGGCGTCAGTCGTGTGCGAACGTGACCGAGGGAAGCACCCGACGCAGGCCGCGCGGCGACCACCACGCGGCGCGGCCTGCCAGGCGCAGAATCACCGGCAGCAGCACCAACCGCACCACGAATGCGTCCAAGAGAACAGCGGAACCGAGCACCACGCCCATCTCCTTCGGAGGCAGCGGCCCCGAGAGGGAGAAGGTGAAGAACACGGCGACCATCACCGCACCGGCCGCGAAGATCACTCGACCGGATCGTGCCAGCGACTCGACCATCGCTTCGCGCGCCGAACCCGACTTCTCCCAGTGCTCCTTCGCCGAGGCCAGCAGGAAGACCGTGTAGTCCATCGCGATCGCGAAGATCATCGCGAAGAAGAACACGGGCGCCCACGCATCGAGGAAGCCCTGCGATTCGAATCCGAACAGACCCGCGCCCAGGCCGTCCTGGAACACCAGCTTGGCCACGCCGAAGGCGGCCGCCGTCGACAGCAGGCTGACGACGGTGCCGAGCAACGCGATCAACGGCGCCTGCAGGGAGACGAGCAGAACCAGGAACCCGAGGATCAGGATCACTCCGATCACCAGCGGCAGACTCTTGTCGAGCTGTGCGGCCAGGTCGAGGTTCTCCACTGCCGCTCCTCCGACGACAGCGGTGTCCGGCAGATCCGCTCGGAGGCGATCGACGACGTCGCCCAACTCCGAGGACGAGGGATCGACGGCGG
>JASLJL010000169.1 GCA_030152405.1 Gordonia sp. (in: high G+C Gram-positive bacteria)
TCTGCGCCCGCTGCACGACGGCGACTCCCCGCGAGATGTGATCGAGTGCGAGCGGAATCAGCGCGGCCAGCCCTGCCGGAGTGAGCATCGCAGGCACCGACGCGGCCGCCGCAGTGAAGGAGTCGACGAGGGTGTTCAGCTCCGCGTTCGCCGCCTTGACGTGTGCCGCTGCCGCGGTGATCACCTGCGCGACATCGGCCCCGTCGGTGCCCGTTCTGGTGTCGACGGCGGCCAGAGCGCCGGCACGGTCACTGATCGCGTCGCCGCCCCGACCGCGCCACCCCGCGTCCGCCGCGGCGACGGTCCGCGCGGACTCGCCTGCCGCCGAGTCGAGCGTCTGTCGGGCCTGCGCGAGCCGCGCGGCCGCGCCGGGCGGAAGGTCGCCGGTCCCCAGGGTCGCGATCAGCGTCTTCAACGGTGCGATCAGCACGTCTGCGGTCATGCCGACACCGCCGTCGCCGACTTCTCGTCACAACAGGTGTACGCGCAGCACGCCTCTCGCGCGGCGGTGGACGTCGACGTGTGGGCGGTCGCGAGCGCGTCGAGCCGACGCGTGCGCTCGACGCCGACGTCGGTGAGCGCCGCGAGGAATCCCGCGCCGATCAACCCGAACACCGGTGCCAGCGCGCCCATGTCGAGTCGTTCCGCGTCCCCCTGTTCGCGCACCCGGTCCGCGGCCCGACTCTGCGCGTCGGCCGCTGTGCGTACTGCCGTCTGGTCCACCGTCACTGCCTTCATACTCAGTTGGACGCATGAAACCGCGGCGCGGTTCCATCGGTCGCGGCGTGTCGCGTCAACCGAACGTGAACGTGTACGCCGCGACGCCCGTCCCCACGTCGAAGGTCAGCAGACGCGTCCGGTCGCCGCCGTCGGCGAGACGGTAGAGCCGCGGTGTCCCTGATACGTCGATCACCCGGTCGGGTCGCCCGGGCTGATGGACGGTCACTCGCCCCTCACCTCCAAGCACCGCGTTCACATCGTCCGCGGTGCTCGCCAGTCGAATCCGAGAGTTCCCTCGCCCGACGACCGACTCTGCGGTCACGTCGAAGGCGCCGTCCAGACCGAAGGTGTCGGCGGGCTGCTCAGCGTCGAACGCGTAATCGCGTGAGCCCTCGGTGAGTCCTGGCGATCCCGCGTACGAACCCGCCGAGCGAGCGGGCTGCAAGTACATCTCCGGTGAGACGGGTCCGGTCGCCGACCGGTCGTCGACGTCGACGGCGGCCGGGAGCCGGACGCCGGGTGAGGCCGCCATGAGGAGTTCACGGATGTTGGACTCGACCTCGCGGTATCTGCCCTCGCCGAAGCTCGCCGACCGGATTCGACCGGTCACATCGATCAGGTACTTCGCCGGCCAGTACCGATTGGCGAACGACTGCCAGATCGCGAAGTCGTTGTCCTGCACCACCGGGTAGGCGATGTGCTCGGACGCGATGGCGGACGCCACGTTTCCGGCGTCCTTCTCGAAGGCGAACTCCGGCGTGTGCACGCCGACAACGACGAGCCCGGCGTCCCGGTACGCGTCGTACCAGCGCCGAACGTGCGGACCGTCCCGCAGGCAGTTGATGCACGAGTACGTCCAGAAGTCGACGAGGACGACTTTGCCGCGAACGTCCGCCGCCGTGAGCTCCTGCCCGTTCGCGGTGTTGAACCATCGTCCGCCGCCGTCGAACGACGGGGCGACACCGCAGTCGGCGAGGCCGTCCTCCTCACCGCGGCAGGCGCCGGGGCCCGCCGTCGACCGGCCGAGCGCATCGTTGACGGCGTCGGAGTTCGACAACGCGCGATCGGCGGACGCGGTGTACCCCGGCAGGGCGGCCTGCAGGCGGGCCGGGGCGTCGAACACGAGCGCGACGGCCAGCCCGATGAGCACGACGCCGCCGACCCGGCGGAACGTCTGCTGCCGACTCCGATAGGCCGCGAGTCGACGACCGAGAGACGCGCCCGCGGCCGCGAACACCGCGAGCGGTAGTGCCGCGCCGACAGCGAACGACACCGTCAGAACGACTGTCCGCCAACCGATCTGGCCGGTCGCTCCGGCCACCGAGATCGCGGCGAGGACGGGTCCCGCACACGGCACGTACAGGGTGCCGAGTCCGATGCCGAGGACGTACGGCGCGAACCGGCCGCCACGGCCCGACGAGGTGAACGAGGGCAGCCGCGCGAACGGACGCTCCAGCAGGTGCGACACGGACGGCACGATGAGACCGACCCCGATCAGCGTCAGCAGGACGATGCCCGTCCAGCGCAGGATCGAGTCGGGCAGCCCGAGAGCGCTCAGCACGAGCGTCCCCAACAACGAGATCAGACTGAAGCTGGTCACGATCCCGCCGATGATCGCGGGGGTGCGCCATCGGTTCCGAGTCCCGGCGTCCTCCCCTGATCCACCCGTAACGAACACGATCGGCAGCATGGGCAGCACACACGGTGACACTCCCGTCACCAGTCCACCTGCCAACCCGACCAGAATCACCGCGAGCACGGTCGTCTCCTCCCGACGACGCCGCCCTCGGGCGTCTGTCACCGGTGATTCGTCGCCGCCGCTCCCGAGGATCGGTCGCGGTCCTCGTCTACTTCATCGGGAACGACACGACCAGCGGCGAGGACGGCGCCGGTGAGCCGGTCATCGGTTCCACCGAGAGTCCGACCCCGGCGGGTCGGCCCATGTCGGTCATGAGCACCGCCGAGTCGCCGTGCCCGCCGCCGACCATTCCGGCGCTCTTCATCTGTCCGCCGACGGTGATCCACACCTGATAGCCCATCGCCTCGTCGACGGCGG
>JASLJL010000207.1 GCA_030152405.1 Gordonia sp. (in: high G+C Gram-positive bacteria)
CGATGGTGTCGAGGGTGTACGGCGCTCCGTTGACCAATGCGGTGCCGAGCGAGACCGCACCCGCGGGCTCCACGCCCACGATCGCCACGTCGGGATGAGCCGCACGCAGGTAGGTGACGATGCCCGCCATGCAGCCCGCGCCGCCGACCGGCAGCACCACGACGTCCGGCGGGCCGTCGAGCTGACTGAGGATCTCGCGGCCGATGGTGCCCTGACCGGACGCGGTGCGGGCGTCGTCGAAGGCGTGGATCCAGGTGGCGCCGGTGCGCAGCACATCGGCCTGCGCGGCCGACGCCGCAGCGTCGTACGTCTCCCCCACCGGAATCAGCTCGACGAAACCGTCGCCGTGCCACACGATGCGATCGCGCTTTTGCTTCGGAGTGGTCGTCGGGATGTAGATCCGGCCGTTGACCTTCATGGTGGCGCACGCGAACGCGACGCCCTGCGCATGATTTCCCGCGCTCGCCGCCACCACTCCCGCGGCGAGTTCGGCGTCGGACAGCTGCGACATCACGTTGTACGCACCGCGGATCTTGTACGACCGGACCGTCTGCAGGTCCTCCCGCTTGAGTGAGATCCGGGCGCCGGTGTCTCGGGACAGCCGAGGGCACGCCTCGAGCGGAGTGAGCGAGACGACGCCGTCCAGCCGCGCGGCCGCGGCGTCGATGCTTCCGCGCGTCAGACCCTGGACGGGTGAATCAGAACTCTCGGCAGCTGTCGGCGACGTACTCACGTCGTCCATGGTCCCACCGTCGGCCGTACCAGGCGTAACCACCCCACCACGCGGTGAGCGACACCACCGCGGCCATCCAAGCCGCCGTCGCGACCGCCCCGCCGAACGCCACCACCGACACCGCGGCGAGAATCCCGCCGAGCACCGCGACCAGCTTGTTCAGGGGCCACTGCACACCCGCGACGTCGATCATCGGCATCAGCCGCGTCGCCGTTCGGATCAGGGCGGTCATACACCGACTATAGCTCATCCTGATCAAGAGTTTCGGGTCCCCGAAACATGATGTGTCGCACACCCCTCGACTCCCGCTCGGGACGCGGCGGGTCAGGTGAGGCAGCTGGGACCGAGGAGAGCCTTCAGGTCACCCATCAACGCGGACGTCGGGTTCACGCGAAGCGCGTCGGTGAGCCGCAACTGCGTCTGCTTGCGGTCGCTGACCAGCGTGACGTGAACGTCCGACGTTCCCGGATGCCGCACCAACACCTGCTTGAGCGCACCGATCCGGTCGGGCGTGCAGCGGTTCGCGGCGAGGGTCAGCATCAGCGGCTTCGACGTCCCGACCGCGGTGAGGTCGGGAACCGCCAGGTCATTGGCGCTGATCATCAGGGAGTCGTCACGCTTGTTCACGCGGGCTCGCACCAGGACGATGTTGTCCTGCACGAGATCCATCCCGTAGGCGGTGAAGGCCCGCGGGAAGAAGTAGACCTCCGCACCGCCGACCATGTCCTCGATGGTCACCGCGGCCCACGGCTCGCCCTTCTTGTTCACGCGTCGCGTGACAGACGAGATGATGCCGCCGATGGTGATCTGCGCGCCGTCGGAGATGTTCCCCTCCAGAAGCGCGGTGATCGACGTGTCGGTCTGTGCGGAGATCGCGTGCTCGACACCCGCCAGCGGGTGGCCGGACACGTAGAGACCCAGCATGTCTCGTTCCAGCGCGAGCTTGTGCTTGTTGTCCCACTCCTCATCGGGCACGCGGACCGCGAAGACGTCGCCCACATCTTCGACATCAGCCCCGCCGAACAGGTCGAACTGGCCCATCGCCTCGGCCTTCTTGGTGCCGAGCACCGAGTCGACGGCGTCGGCGTGGACCAGGAACAGGCCCTTGCGCGGATGCTCCATCGAATCGAACGCGCCGGCCTTCACCAGCGACTCCGTGACCTTCTTGGTGCACGCGACCACATCGATCTTGCCGAGGTAGTCGGAGAAGTTCGCGTACGCGCCCTTGCTCTCCCGCGTCGCGATGATCGACGCGACGACGCCGGAGCCGACGTTGCGGATGGCCGCCAGACCGAAGCGGATGTCCTCCCCGACCGCAGCGAAGTCGGCCCTGGACTCGTTGACATCGGGCGGCAGCACCGTGATGCCCATCTTCCGGCAGTCGGCGAGGTAGATCGCGGCCTTGTCCTTGTCGTCGCCGACCGAGGTGAGCAGGCCCGCCATGTACTCGGCCGGGTAGTTCGCCTTCAGGTAGGCCGTCCAGAACGAGACGAGTCCGTATCCGGCCGCATGCGACTTGTTGAAGGCGTAGCCGGCGAACGGGAGGACGGTGTCCCACAGCGCGGTGATCGCGGCCTGCGAGAAGCCGTTCTTCCGCATCCCGTCGGCGAAGCCGTCGTAGGCCTCGTCCAGGATCTCCTTCTTCTTCTTGCCCATCGCGCGTCGGAGCAGGTCGGCCTCGCCGAGCGAGTAACCCGCCACCTTCTGCGCGATCTGCATGATCTGCTCCTGGTAGACGATCAGACCGTACGTCTCCGAGAGGATCTCCTGGAGCGGTTCCTCCAGCTCCGGGTGGATCGGCTTGATGTCCTGCAGGCCGTTCTTGCGCTTGGCGTAGTCGGTGTGGGCGTTCACGCCCATCGGACCCGGGCGGTAGAGCGCGAGGACGGCGACGATGTCCTCGAAGCCCGTCGGCTGCATCAGTTTGAGGAGTTCGCGCATGGCCGCGCCGTCGAGCTGGAAGACGCCGAGTGTGTCGCCGCGTGCCAGCAGTTCGTAGGTGGCCGGGTCTTCCAGCGGCAGGGTGTCGAGGTCGAGGTCGATCCCGCGGTTGGTCTTGATGTTCTCGATCGCGTCGCCGATCACCGTCAGGTTGCGGAGACCGAGGAAGTCCATCTTCAGCAGGCCGATGGCCTCGCACGACGGGTAGTCCCACCCGGTGATGATCGCGCCGTCCTGCGCGCGCTTCCACACCGGGATGGCGTCGGTGAGCGGCTCGCTCGACATGATCACGGCACACGCGTGAACGCCCGCGTTGCGGATCAGTCCCTCGAGTCCGAGCGCGGTGTCGTAGATCCGCTTCACGTCGGGGTCGGTGTCGATGAGGGTGCGGACCTCCGACGCCTCGCCGAACCGCTCGTGATCGGGGTCGGTGATGCCCGCCACCGAGATGTCCTTCGCCATGATGGGCGGCGGCAGCGCCTTGGTGATGCGGTCGGCGATCGCGAAGCCCGGCTGTCCGAACTGGACGCGGGCCGAGTCTTTGATGGCGGCCTTGGTCTTGATGGTTCCGAACGTGATGACCTGGGCGACCTTGTCGTTGCCCCACTTCTGCGACGCGTAGACGATCATCTCGCCGCGTCGGCGGTCGTCGAAGTCGATGTCGATATCGGGCATCGACACGCGTTCGGGGTTGAGGAATCGCTCGAACAGCAGGCCGTGCGGAATCGGGTCGATGTTGGTGATGCCCAGGGCCCATGCGACGAGCGAGCCGGCGGCACTGCCTCGGCCGGGACCGACCCGGATGCCGACTTCGAGCGCGTGCTTGATGAGGTCGCCGACCACGAGGAAGTAGGCGGGGAAGCCCATCTGGTTGATGACGGACAGCTCGTACTCGGCACGCTCGGTGTAGTTCGTCGGCACCGTCTGGCCGGTGAACCGCCGATCGAGACCGGCCATCACCTCGTGCGCCAGCCACGACTCCTGGGTGAATCCCTCGGGCACCGGGAAGACCGGCATCCGGTCACGGTGGGTGAACACGCCCTCGTACGACTGCACGCGCTCGCCGATCTCGACGGTGTTGTCGCAGCCGCCGGGCACCTCGCGGTCCCACAACTCGCGCATCTCCTCGGCCGACTTCAAGTAGTAGCCGTCGCCGTCGAACTTGAACCGTGTCGGATCCGACAGCGTCTTGCCGGTCTGCACGCACAGCAGCGCCTCGTGCGACGTCGCCTGCTCGCGGGTGACGTAGTGGCAGTCGTTGGTCACGATCGGCTTGATGCCGAGCTTGCGCCCGATGTCGAGGAGACCCGACCGGACGCGGGACTCGATCTCGAGTCCGTGCTCCATCAGCTCCAGGTAGAAGTTGTCCTTCCCGAAGATGTCCTGCCACTTGGCGGCCGCCTCGAGCGCCTCCTGCTCGTGACCGAGCCGCAGTCGGGTCTGGACCTCTCCCGACGGGCAGCCGGTGGTCGCGATGATGCCCTCGGCGTGCGCGGCGATGATCTCGGCGTCCATGCGGGACCACTTGCCGAGCTGACCTTCGAGCGACGCCAGCGACGACAGTTTGAACAGGTTCCGCAGCCCGGCCTCGTTCTCCGCGACCATCGTCATGTGCGTGTACGCGCCCGAACCCGAGACGTCGTCGGACTTCTGGTCGCGGGTGCCCCACAGCACGCGTTTGGTGTTGAAGCGGTTGTCCGGAGCGATGTACGCCTCGATGCCGATGATCGGCTTGATGTCGTGTTTGCGGGCGGTGTTGTAGAACTCCGACGCCCCGAACATGTTGCCGTGGTCGGTCATGCCGATCGCGGTCATCCCGAGCCGCTTCGCCTCCGCGAACAGCGGCGACACCTTGGCTGCACCGTCCAACATCGAGTACTCGGTGTGGTTGTGCAGATGGACGAACGACCCCGACACGCGTTGCTCCCCTGAATCAGAATTGGCTTCGAATGACACCACTGTATGCCGCCGGTACGACAGTCCTGGTCCGGCACACGCGGGTGTGACGGAAGAGGCGACCGACCCGCCTGTCAGGCGTCTCGCAACACGTCCAGCGCGTGCTGCAGATCATCCGGATAGTCGGTGGTGAACTGCACTCGACGGCCGTCGGCCGGGTGTGCGAACGCCAGCGAGCGCGCGTGCAGCCATTGCCGGTCGAGCCCGAGTCGAGCGGCCAGCTTCGGATCGGCGCCGTACGTCGGATCGCCCGCGCACGGATGATGCAGCGCCGAGAAGTGGACGCGGATCTGATGCGTGCGCCCGGTCTCCAGATGCACGTCCAGCAACGACGCCGCCGCGAACATCTCCAGCGTCTCGTAGTGCGTCGTCGACGGTTTGCCGTTGGCGGTGACCGCAAACCGCCAGTCCGAGCCGGGATGACGGCCGATGGGCGCCTCGATCGTGCCCTCCGGCGGATCCAGGTGGCCCTGCACCAGCGCGTGGTACACCTTCTCGACCGTCCGATACTTGAACGCCCGCTTGAGCAGTGTGTACGCCCGCTCCGACGCCGCCACCACCATGATCCCCGACGTGCCGACGTCGAGGCGGTGCACGATGCCCTGACGCTCCTGCGCACCGGACGTCGAGATCCGGAAGCCCGCCGCGGCGAGCGCCCCGATGACAGTCGGTCCGGTCCAGCCCTGGGACGGGTGCGCGGCGACCCCCGGCGGCTTGTTGACGACGACGATGTCGGAGTCGTGGTAGATCACCTCGAGGTCCTCGACGGGCGTCGGCTCGATCGTCAGCGGACGCTCCGGCTCGGGCAGCGTCACGTCGAGCCAGGCGCCCGCGACGAGCTTGTGAGCCTTGTCGACGGTGACGCCGTCGACCGTGATGTCGCCGTCGTCGGCGAGGCCCGCGGCCACCGTCCGGGACAGTCCGAGGAGTCGGGCCACACCGGCGTCGGCGCGCATCCCGTGGAGGCCGTCGGGCACCGGCATCGCTCGTGAGTCACGCATCGTGGGTCGTCTCCTCGTCGTCGGTCGAAGCCGGCTCGTTGCGCGCGGCCCATCCGGAGCGGCTGCCGTCGTAGTCGTAGCCGAGCAGGGTGAGCACCACCAGCAGGATCGCGCCGCACACCACCGCGGAGTCGGCGACGTTGAACGTCGGCCACCAGTCGCCGACCTTGATGAAGTCGACGACGTGGCCGCGCAGCGGCCCCGGCGACCGGAAGATCCGGTCGGTCAGATTGCCGATGGCCCCGCCGAGGACCAGGCCGAGCCCGATCACCCAGCCCG
>JASLJL010000255.1 GCA_030152405.1 Gordonia sp. (in: high G+C Gram-positive bacteria)
GGGTCTGGGCTCGTCCGCCGCCGCAGTCGTCGGCGGATTGGCTGCCGCATCCGGCCTGCTCGTGGCCGATGCGCGTCGGCCCGCGCTCACTCAGACGCAGTTGGTCCAGCTGTCCAGCGAGTTCGAGGGGCATCCCGACAACGCCGCGGCGTCGGTCCTCGGATCCGCGGTGGTCACATGGACGCACGGGACGTCGGAGTTCTTCGCGCGGAAGCTTCCGTTGCACCCGTCGATCAAGGCGACGTCGTTCGTCCCGCAGACGCAGTCGTCCACCGCGGAGACCCGCGGCCTGCTGCCCGCCGACGTCCCGCGCGTCGACGCGGTGTTCAACGTGAGTCGTGCCGCGCTCGGCGTCGTCGCACTGACGAGTGATCCGACCTGCCTGATGGACGCGACACACGATCGTCTGCACCAGCCGTACCGTGCGTCGGCGATGCCGGCGTCGAGCGGGCTGATGACGGCCCTGCGCGAGCGCGGGCATGCGGCGACGGTCTCGGGCGCCGGACCGTCGGTGCTGGTCCTGGGCACCTGCGAGCTCGGCGACGACATCGCCGAGTTGGCCGCCGAGTTCGGCTTCGAGATGTTGCCGTTGGACATCGCGGGCGGCGTCGAGATCCTCCCGTAGGGGCCGGGGAGGCGGCGGTTCCGACCAGCTTGCCTTACCCGGTGGTACGCTGTAGGCGCTGCGCTATTGAAAGACCCGTCTCTCGTGGCTTTCCCTCTTCTGGCGCAATGACATACTCCCGCTCGACTCCGAGTGGACGCCCCGGCCTCTGGTGTCGGGGAACGAAAGGATTTCCGTGACTGAAACGGACCTGCAGGCCCCTAAGCGTGCGCGTACCGGGCTGTCCGCGATGCTGCTCCCCGAACTGAAGTCGCTGGCAGGCGAACTCGGCATCAAAGGGACGTCGGGCATGCGAAAGGGCGACCTGATCGACGTCATCCGTGCTCATCAGCAGGGTGGCCGTCCCGCGGCGGCGAAGAGCGCTGCCCCGAAGCAGGATGCGCCCAAGCAGGATGCGCCCAAGCAGGACGCTCCCAAGAACGAGGCGCCAAAGAACGACGCTCCGCAGGGCGATGCGCCCAAGCAAGAGGCGCCGCGGAACCAGGCCCCGAAGAACGATCGTCCGGCCCGCGAGCAGAACACGGCCGAGAAGAACGTCGCACAGAACAACAGCGGCGAGAAGAACGCCGGCGAGAAGAACACCGGCGACCGCGTCGCGGCACAGAAGGCCGCAGGTGAGCGCCCTGCCGGTGACAAGCCCGCCGATGAGCAGCGTGACGGTGACGATCGTCCGCAGCGCAATCGCGACCGCAACCGGAACCGCAATCGCAACCAGGGCGACCAGCAGTCGTCCGGTGACAAGAGCCAGGGCGAGAAGCAGCAGGGCGGCGACAAGCAGGATTCCTCGAACCAGGGCGAGAAGAACCAGGGCGAGAAGAACCAGAACCGCGGCCAGAACCAGGGCAACCGCCAGAACCAGAACAACAACGACGATGACGACGGTGACGGCAACGGTCGTCGTCGTGGTCGCCGTTTCCGCGAGCGTCGTCGTGGGCGCGATCGTGGCGGCGACGGCAACGCCGAGCCGCAGCTCAACGAGGGCGACACCGTCGTCCCGGTGGCGGGCATTCTCGATGTGCTCGACAACTACGCGTTCGTGCGCACCTCGGGCTACCTGGCCGGATCGAACGACGTCTACGTCTCGATGAACCTGGTCCGTCGCAACGGACTGCGCCGCGGTGACGCGATCACGGGCGCGGTGAAGGTCGCCAAGGACGGCGAGGGCCAGCAGGCGGGACAGGGCAACAATCGCCAGAAGTTCAATCCGCTGGTCCGCCTGGACACGGTGAACGGCGCGCCCGTCGAGGCGGCCCGCAACCGTCCGGAGTTCTCCAAGCTGACCCCGCTGTACCCGAATCAGCGTCTGCGTCTCGAGACCACGCCGGATCGCCTGTCGACGCGTGTCATCGACCTGATCATGCCGATCGGCAAGGGGCAGCGTGCGCTGATCGTGTCGCCGCCCAAGGCCGGTAAGACCACGATCCTGCAGGACATCGCGAACGCCATCTCCACCAACAACCCGGAATGCCACCTCATGGTGGTGCTCGTCGACGAGCGCCCGGAAGAAGTCACCGACATGCAGCGATCGGTGAAGGGCGAGGTCATCGCCTCGACGTTCGACCGTCCGCCGTCAGACCACACGAGTGTCGCCGAACTCGCGATCGAGCGTGCGAAGCGTCTCGTCGAGGGCGGCATGGACGTCGTCGTGCTGCTCGACTCGATCACCCGCCTCGGCCGTGCGTACAACAACGCGTCACCCGCGTCGGGCCGCATCCTGTCCGGCGGTGTCGACTCGACCGCCCTGTACCCGCCGAAGCGCTTCCTCGGCGCCGCTCGCAACATCGAGAACGGCGGCTCGCTGACGATCATCGCGTCGGCACTGGTCGAGACGGGTTCGACCGGCGACACGGTGATCTTCGAGGAGTTCAAGGGCACCGGCAACGCCGAGCTCAAGCTCGATCGCAAGATCTCCGAGCGTCGCGTGTTCCCGGCCGTCGACGTCAACCTGTCGAGCACCCGCAAGGACGAGCTCCTGCTCTCGCCCGACGAGTTCGCGATCGTCCACAAGCTGCGCCGTCTGCTGTCCGGACTCGACTCGCAGGCCGCGATCGACCTCCTCGTCAGCCAGCTGAAGAAGACGCGCAGCAACGTCGAATTCCTCATGCAGGTGAGCAAGAACGCGCCCACCGTCGCCGGCGACGACTAGTCAGGGCACAGTCGTCACGTAGTGCCGCAGAAGTCACGCGGTGGTCTTGTTACTAACAAGGCCGCCGCGTGACTTTTCTGCCATGTCGTGACATGCGAGTCAGAGGATCCCAGCTGAGTCGAGCGCAGCCGTCAGACGCGCGACCATCCGTCTGTTCTCCAGATCTGCCCAATCCCAACGGACGACGACGATGCCGGCATCCACCAGCCTGGCGTGGCGACGCTTCTCTCGTCGCACCGCGTCGAGTGCCGTCTCGGCGCCGTCGAGGTAGTCCACGTACTTGCCGTAGCCGTCGAACTCGCCGATCACCAGGCCGAGCCAGTCGAAGTCGGAGAAGCCGATGAGACGACCGTCGGCGTCGCAGAAGCGGTGCTGAAGCCGAGGGCGGGGGAGACCGGCCTCGATCATCAGAGCCCGACTCCACGACTCGCCGGGGTTGGTCGAATCGGGATCGGCAAATTCGAGGGCTCGCCGGGGCGTTGACCGCGTTCGACTCGGCGCTCAGGCTCGGCGCGTCGTCGACGACGCTGCGCGACCTGCTCACACGCCCCCGACCGGGCGTCGGAATCGCCCGGCGCGCCCTCGAATTTGCCGATCCC
>JASLJL010000268.1 GCA_030152405.1 Gordonia sp. (in: high G+C Gram-positive bacteria)
GGATCGGACACGCTGGCGTCCAACTCGGCGGCAATATCCCAGTACCCGGCGCTGCGGAAGGCCATTCGGTCACGCTCACGGGCCACGATGATGCGCGTCGCGACGGACTGCACCCGGCCCGCCGACAGCTTCGGCATGACCTTCTTCCACAGGACCGGCGACACCTCATAGCCGTACAGGCGGTCGAGGATGCGGCGGGTCTCCTGTGCGTCGACCATCGGCATGTCGAGCTCACGCGGGTTCTCGGCGGCCGCGAGGATCGCCGACTCGGTGATCTCGTGGAACACCATTCGCTTGACCGGGATCTTCGGCTTCAGGGTCTCGAGAAGGTGCCAGGCGATGGCCTCCCCCTCGCGGTCACCGTCTGTCGCGAGGTAGAGCTCGTCAGCGTCGCGCATCAGCGCACGCAGTTCGGACACCGTCGACTTCTTGTCCGCCGAGACCACGTACAGCGGCTCGAAGCGGTCGTCGACGTTGACGCCGAGGCGCGCCCACGGCTGCCCCTTGTACTTCGCCGGCACGTCGGCCGCGCCGCGCGGTAGGTCACGAATGTGCCCACGCGACGACTCGACGACGTAGTTCGACCCGAGGTATCCCTGGATCTTGCGCGCCTTGGTCGGGGACTCCACGATCACGAGCCGCCGGGTTGCGGGGGATGCACTGCCTGTGGTGGCCACACCGTGCCCTTCGTCTGAAATGTTTCGCTGTGAATGCCGTTGTACCTTATATACGGGGTGCTCTGCACTCCACACCGGCTAACGGGTCGAAGGTCACGGTTTGTTCCCAAGCGCCATTTCGATCGGCTGCGATCGAGGCGACGCTCCCTGTCGGCTGCCCCATCGCACAAGCGGGCCACCTCCACAAGGCCGGACGACCTGCGCCTGAGCAACCGCAAGATTCGCGCAGTTCGGCGGTCGATGCCTGATTTCGATCAAGTCAACTGTGCGGCCACACCAACGCAGGCGCGTCGAAAGGCGCCGCACCGACAGTCTCAGTGAGACGCGCCAGCCGCTTGCGCCCGGAGACCCGCAACGCGGGATTGTTTCCGCGGACACCGACGAGAGTCGGGGCGATGCCCACGCGCATGAGAGCCGTCGCGAGCGGCGCGTGCGTGTCGGGGGCGCTGGGGTCGAGCCCGAGGACGTAGTACACGCCGTCGAAGCGTCCCGCGGCGAGTACCCAGAGGCGCAGTGCGCGCGGGCTCGGCGTCCACCCTTCCGGGACCGCTTTCACAGCGCCAGAGGACCAACGACGATGCAGTGCGGTGATGCGTGGATTGGCCTCGGTGCGCGCGATCGGCGATCCCTCCTCGGACGTGAGGGTCTCCGCGTCGAGTCCGGTGGCCATGATGTCGGCGGCGATCTCGTCGGCTCGCCACTGTTCGTGGACCACGACGGAGACCCGCGCGCCGAGTGAGGTGTGAACCGATTGGCCTTGCGCCGCAAGAAGACCCGCAAGATCGTCGATGACAGGATCTTCGGTGTCTGCGGAGAACAACGACATCTGGCTCACAGAGTGATCCTATAGGGCGAAACGCACAACACCCGGCCCCGCCGAAGCGGGACCGGGTGTTGTGTCTAAGTGTCTGGTGACGCCCCGAAGGGCGCGCGAAATCAGACTGCGCGGACGCCGGTGGCCTGCGGGCCCTTGGTGCCCTGGCCGACCTCGAACTCCACGCGCTGGTTCTCTTCGAGGGTTTTGAAGCCGTTGCCCTGAATCTCCGAGTAATGAACGAACACGTCGTCATTGCCCTCGTCAGGCGCGATGAAGCCGAAGCCCTTCTCCGCGTTGAACCACTTCACAGTGCCCTGTGCCATTTACTGCATTCCTAACTTTTGCTTCCCACCACGGAACGTCCCGGCGGGGGCCTGTTCCGACCGCCATACCTCAACTAGCCCCGCCCATAGGCGATGGAACCGACTGCAAGTACCACGCTCGCAACCACCTCCACCATCGAAGTGGAGGGTGCGACCAGGGACAAGTCAATCACGTTTCCGGGCCGCGCGATACTTTTAAGCCCCGGCGATCGAAAAGAACTTGGGGAGACGACGATGCAACACGCGACCTACGGCAGTGAACTGCTCGGTCGCACGCTCGCCGGAACGTCGGACGACGAGGCGTCGCCACTCACCCACATGGCCGTGATCCCCACGCGCACAGCACGATTCGACGAGTGGCCGGAGTGGGTTCATCCGCAGGTCCGCGAGGCATTCGTCGAGCGAGGCGTGCGCAGGCCGTGGCAGCACCAGATCACCGCGGCCGAGCACGCTCACGCAGGCCGTCACGTGTGCGTCTGCACCGGAACCGCGTCGGGTAAGTCACTCGCGTACCAGCTGCCGATCCTCACCACGTTCGCCGACGACCCGAACGCGACGGCGCTCTATCTGTCGCCGACCAAAGCGCTCGGCAGCGATCAACTCCGCGCGACCGCCCAACTGATCGCGGGACGATCGGCGTTCGGCCATCTCCAACCGTGTGCCTACGACGGCGACACCGACTCCGAACTCCGCCAATGGGCCCGGATGCACTCGCGGTGGATCTTCACCAACCCCGACATGCTGCACGTCGGCATCTGCTCGAGCCACCCGAAGTGGCGGCACTTCTTCAGCAAGCTCAAGTACATCGTCGTCGACGAATGCCACCACTACCGCGGCGTGTTCGGATCGCACACGGCTCTGGTCCTGCAGCGCACGCTGCGCATCGCCCGCAGGTACGGCGCGAACCCGGTCGTGATCGGAGCGAGCGCCACTGTCTCGAACCCGGCGCAGGCACTGTCGCGGTTGATCGGCGACGACGTGGTCGCCGTCACCGACGACACGTCGCCCCACGGTGAGCGGACCGTGGCGATGTGGGAACCCGGATTCGTCGAGGGTTCCGGCGGCACTGACCCCGCGACCGGAGAGAACGGCGCACCGGTCCGCCGAGA
>JASLJL010000382.1 GCA_030152405.1 Gordonia sp. (in: high G+C Gram-positive bacteria)
GACGACGAACGCTCCCCTCCGGAGGGGAGCGTTCGTCGTCGAATGGAGCGTGTGGACCGACCGACTCAGTCGAGGATCTTGCGGTTGCGCGGCTTCGGGAAGCGCTTCTGGCCCGCCACCCAACCGGCCATCTTGCGCCAGTGCGCGGGACGGACGGCGGCCGCGGACGTCAGATCGCGGTCCCATTCGGCCTTCTCGAGGCCGTCCACGGCGTCGATCACGGCTTCGGCGGTCGCCATGTCGCGGACCACCCGGTCGCCGAGCAGTCCGTTGGAGCCGCCGACCAGCGTGATCCGAACGCCCGCGTCGCCCGCCGCCTGGAGCACGGCCTTCGCCGAGCCGCCCTCGTTCGCGACGAACTTTCGGATGGAACCGACCACGTCGGCCGGTGCGGTCACGGTCGTCGTCACTGCGGAATCATCACTCATACGGGTGATCATACCGGCGTGCCAAAATGGACACATGCGTGCGATCCATGTGTCCCGCCACGGCGGTCCCGAGGTCCTGACGAGCGTCGAGGTCCCGTCTCCCACCGCGGGTCCGGACGACCTGCTCGTCGACGTGAGAGCAGTGGGCGTCAACTTCGTCGACACCTACCTTCGCGAAGGCCTCTACCCGTCCGAACCGCCGTACATCCCCGGGTTCGAAGGCGCCGGGGTCGTCGCCGCCGTCGGGGCGGACGTCACCGGGTTCTCCGTCGGCGACACCGTCGCCTGGTGCGACGTCGTCTCGTCCTATGCCGAACAGGTGGCGGTGCCCGCCGTCGACGCACTGCACGTTCCCGCCGGGGTGCCGTTCGACGTCGCCGGCTCCGCTCTGCTGCGCGGTCTCACGGCCCACTATCTGCTCGACGGCAGCGCACACCCGACGTCCGGCGACACCGTCCTCGTTCATGCGGGCGCGGGCGGCGTCGGGCTCATCCTCACCGAATGGGCGACGGCGCGCGGCATCACGGTGATCAGCACCGTCTCGTCGGACGAGAAGGCGGAGTTGTCCCGCGGGGCGGGTGCGGCTCACGTCCTGCGGTACGACGACCCGATCGCCGACCGGGTGCGGGAGTTGACCGACGGCCGCGGGGCCGCCGTCGTCTACGACGGTGTCGGCGCATCCACGTTCGACGCGTCGCTGGACGCCACCGCGGTCCGTGGGACGGTCGTTCTGTTCGGCGCCGCCAGCGGTCCGGTCCCGCCGTTCGACCTGCAGCGGCTCAATCGAGGCGGCTCCCTGTCGGTGACTCGTCCGTCGCTGCAGCACTTCATCGCCGACCCGGCCGAGTTCGCCTGGCGCGCGGGCGAATTCTTCGGTGCGATCGCCGACGGGATCCTGCACGTCGACGTGGGTCAGACGTTCCCGCTCGCCGAGGCCGCCGACGCGCACCGGGCCCTGGAGGCACGCTCCACCACCGGCGCGACGGCCCTGATCCCGTGAGCACGCCCAGCCCCAAGAAGGCGATCGCTCCCAAGAAGATCGCCCTCGCGGCGTTCGCCGTCGCAGGCCTCGTCCTGATCACCGTGCTACGGCCGTTTCCGCCGGTCGGTCAGATCGTCTGCTACGCACTGCTGCTCGGTGTGCTGTTGATCGCCGTCGCGATGCCCTCGCTCGACGACCTGAGCGTCGCCGCGGCGCAGGCCAAGCGTGACCTCGACAAGGAGACGACTCCAAACTCCGGCCGCCCGACACCTCCGCGCCCGTCGGCCGCGCGACCGGCGCCGACACCGCCGCTGCGGCATCGGTGGACGGCCGCCTGCGGACATCACGACCGCGTGCTGGGTTCGTACGGCGCGTACGAACTCGATCCGGCGATGCTGTTGCAGTACCCGGCCATGTGGGACCTCAGTGCTCAGCCGGTGATGGACTTCCACGACGCCCTCGATCTGGCGGGCGGGCTGCGCACCGACGTGTTCCCGTCCGACGAGGCCGACGCCCAGAATTACGTCGACTCGGTCGACATCCTTCGCAGCGCCTGGACCAAGGCGGACCGATTCGCGCGGAGCACCGGCACGGACCAGCTCGACGCCGACGACGCCCGCGACTGCAGGCGCGCGTTGAAGCTGTTGCGGCACGCCGACGGAGCGCAGGGTCAGGAGCGCGCGTCGTACCTCGGTCAGGTGATCTCGACTGTCGACCGTCTCGCCGACCGCGGTGTGGTGGCGCCGGTCGACCGGATCAGCGCGGAGTTGGCCAACCGGGTCCAGCTCGCCATCGAGGCCTGACCTCCCTCAGGAGCCCTTCTTCTGGAACCGTCCGGTCGTCGTGTAGGTCGCGCGTGCATCATTGCTCGACGGACCGACGGACATCGTGATGTCCACCGGGCTCTCGGAGTCGGACCGTTCGACCGTGTAGCCGACGGCGTCGCGGTCGAAGGCGGGCAGCGAGAAACGCTTCATCATGTCGTCCCGGATCGAGGTGAGGACGCTCTGCCGCACGGCCGCCAGCGCGAAAGCGTAGTCCCCCGCGACGGCCGGCTCGTCTCGCTTGTATGCGACCGGGAATCTGCCGGGCTTGACCACGACGCGGTTGTAGTCGCCCGCGTCGAACTCGAGCTCGATCCCCCCGTCGATCATGATCGACGACGCACCGATGCTGTCGGATCCCTCCTTGACCGCCATGAAGTCGATGGTGCGCAGATTGCGTGCTCGCGGATCCATGTGCAGCGCGTTCATGGTGCGGACCGCGGTCTCGACCGTCTTGTCGAAGCGTCCCGCGTCCAGAGTGTCGGCGAGCTCGCTCTGCATGTCGACCTCGATGTCGAGGTGTCCTCCCGCCTCGAACGACGCGACCAGCATGTCGTCGTCGGACCGGTGTTCGATGGTGATACGACCGATCTCCACGTCGGTCGTCGAGCTCAGACCCATGGTGGGGATCGCGGCGAGCACTTTGTCCCGCGCGTCCGACAGTCGTAAGGCCGCGACGTCGGAGCGGCCGAAGACGAGTCGATTCGACGTGCTGGTGGGCTTGGAGTCGGTCCAGCCGCTCCCGTAGTCGCTGCTCGATCGTTCCTGGCCGGTGGTCGGGTCGAGGAGCGTGACCGTCGTCGAACTCGAGTCGATCGTGATCCGTTGGAGGTGATTCGATCCGCCGGGGATGAGGCCGTCGGCCCGGTCGAGCGCATCGGCCATGTTCGCGTCGAGGTCGGCGGATCGGTCCTGCGTCTCGCCGAACGGGGTCGAGACCGAGTCGTCGGAGACGGCGCCGACGACGGTGGTGCCGATGCCGAGCATCACCACCGGGACGAGGAACACGCCCGCGACCCCCGCTGCCGTCGACCGGCTGCCCGCCGAGCGCACGAGCAGGATCGCGGCGGCGGCGCCGACGACGACCGCGGCGAGTCGGACGAGGAGCGAGTCGGCCATCGCGGCGAGCACGAAGGCGGCGCCCGCGACGACCACCGCGCAGGCGACCGTCACCGAGGGCTTCGGGAGGGGAAGGCTCACCCGCACAGTCTATTTCCTCGCGTCGAGGCAGGTCAGAAGTAGCTGGAGATGGTGGGGAGGTTGATCACCGCGTCGACGGCGAGCCCGCAGAAGAGCAGGGCGAGGTACTCGTTGGAGACGAGGAAGATCTTGAGGGGCTTGAGCTCGACGCCCGCCCGGGTCTGCACGTAGAGCTTGGCGACCCACCAGGTGAACCAGATGCCGGATCCGATGGCCACCACGAGATAGATCCAGCTCGACGGCGGGATCAGGAATAGCGACGTGATCACGGTGAGCACCGTGTACACGAGCATCTGGAAGGTGACCTTCTCGTCGGAGGCGATCACCGGGAGCATCGGAACGCCCGCGGCGCGGTAGTCCTCGCGGTACCGCATCGCGAGCGCCCAGGTGTGCGGCGGCGTCCAGAAGAACACGACCAGGAACAGCACGAACGGCTGCCAGTTCAGTGAGTGGGTAACGGCCGCCCAGCCGACGAGCGCGGGCATGCAGCCGGCCGCACCGCCCCAGATGACGTTCTGCCAGGTACGACGCTTGAGAATCAGCGTGTAGACGAACACGTAGAACGCGATGGTGATCCACACGAGGATCGAGGGCAGGAACGAGCGGTTGCCGTCGGCGTCCGCCGTTCCGTAGTACAGGACGGCGAACGAGGCGAAGGCCAACACGATGCCGAAGATCAGGACATTCCGGATCGGGACGGCCTTGCGGGCGAGCGGCCGCTTCTGGGTCCGCTTCATCTTCTGATCGATGTCGGCGTCCGCGACCATGTTCAGGCTGTTCGCGCTCGCGGCGCCCAACCAGCCGCCGACGACCGTGACCAGAATCAACCGGATGTCGACGTGTCCGCGCTGCGCCTGCAGCATCACCGGGATGGTGGAGACGAGCAGAAGTTCGATCACGAGGGGCTTCGTCAACGCGATGTAGGCGAGGATTGTGGTGCGGACTCGTCCCC
>JASLJL010000387.1 GCA_030152405.1 Gordonia sp. (in: high G+C Gram-positive bacteria)
GAGGAGCAGGTCGTCGTCCTCAAACTCCTCGCCCACACGCAGCGGACCGGACAGGTGACGGTGCAGATCGGCGAGGAGACCAATACGGAGAACCTGCGCAGCACGTCGGTCGTGTCGACCGGGTACGGTGCTTCGGGCACTGTCTTCGGCAGCGTCGGCGTGGTCGGGCCCACTCGGATGGACTACCCGGGAACAATCGCGTCGGTCGCTGCAGTTGCGAAGTACGTCGGCGAAGTTCTCGCCGACCGATAGTCGATGTGTAAGTAAAGGACGATTTTCACCGTGGCTCGTGACTACTACGGCATTCTCGGCGTGGCCCAGGGGGCGACTGATCAGGAGATCAAGCGCGCGTACCGGAAACTCGCTCGTGAACTGCACCCCGACGTCAATCCGGACGCTGAGGACCGGTTCAAAGAGGTGACGACCGCCTACGAGGTGCTGTCGGATCCGGAGAAGCGCCGCGTCGTCGACGCAGGCGGAGACCCGCTGGCCGGACCGGGCGGAGGCGGCTTCGGCGGCGATCCGTTCGGCGGCGGCGGTCTCGGCGACATCTTCCAGACGTTCTTCGGGGGCGGAGGAGGCGGCTTCGGCGGCGGCGGACGCGGCCCGCGCGGTCGTGTGCGGCCCGGCGAACCCGCACTCGTCGGCGTCACCTTGACGCTCGACGAGGTGGCCGAAGGCGCACGTAAGGAGATCACCGTCGACACGGCGATCCTCTGCGACGCCTGCACCGGTTCGGGAACCCGCGGCGACTCCAAGCCCACCACCTGTGGAACCTGTAAGGGCGCGGGCGAGATCCAGTCCGTCCAGCGGTCGTTCCTCGGACAGGTCATGACGGTCCGCGAATGCCCCGAATGCCACGGTGCGGGCGAGACCATCCCCGACCCGTGCCTCAAGTGCGGCGGCGACGGCCGAGTCCGCTCGCGCCGCACCATGACCGTGAAGATCCCCACAGGCGTGCAGGACGGCATGCGCGTCCGGCTGACCGGACAGGGTGAGGTCGGCCCTGGCGGGGGGCCCGCCGGTGACCTGTACGTCGAGGTCAGCGAGGCGGACGACGACGTGTTCGTGCGCGACGGCGACGACCTGCACTGCACGGTGCGCGTGCCGATGACCGACGCGGCACTCGGCGGCGAGATCGAGGTCGAGACCGTCCTCGGGAGCACCGCGACGGTCACCATCGAGCCCGGCACCCAACCGGGAACCGTCGTCCGCGTGCGGGGACACGGGATGCCGCACCTCAACACCGGCATGCGCGGTGATCTGCACGCGCATCTGGAAGTGGTGGTGCCGCGCAAGGTCGACTCCGCTCAGGCCGACCTGATCCGCAAGCTCCGGGACGCGATCGGCGACGACGTGGAAGTCGTGACGGCGTCGTCGAAGTCGGCGTCCGGCGGCCTGTTCTCCAAACTGCGTAACGCGTTCGTCGGCCGATGACACCGCCGCTCTTCTGGGTAGACGACGTCCCCGCGGCCGGCGACGCCGCGACGGTGTCGGGCCCGGAAGGGCGGCATGCGGTCACCGTCACCCGTATCCGTGAAGGGCAGTCGGTGATCCTCGGCGACGGCCGGGGGACCCTCGCCGACTGCGAGGTGACCGGAGTGTCGGGCAAAGATCGTCTGACGGTGCGAGTGGGACGGGTCGAGTACGTGACACGACCCAAGCCGCTGGTCACCGTGGTGCAGGCGCTTCCCAAGTCCGAGCGCGGCGAACTCGCGGTCGACCTGATGACCGAGGCTGGCGTCGACGCCGTCGTGCCGTGGCAGGCGTCTCGATGCGTCGCGCGGTGGGCGGGATCCAAGGCTCAGCGTGGCGTCGAGAAGTGGCGGGCGACTGCCGCGACCGCCGCGAAACAGGCACGTCGTCCGTGGATACCGGAGATCGCGGATCTGGCCACGACGACCGATGTCCGGGCGCTGTGCTCCCGCGCCGTCGAGTCCGGCGGCGTCGTCGCACTGCTGCACGAGGCCGGATCCACACCGTTCCGAACCGTCGACTTCGCAGCGGCCTCCGAGGTGGTTCTGGTGATCGGCCCCGAAGGCGGACTCGACGACGTCGAGATCGCCGACCTGACGGCGTTGGGCGGCACGGCAGTGATCCTCGGGCCCGAGGTGCTGCGCACGGCGGCGGCCGGGGCCGTCGCACTGGGCGCACTCGGCGCCGCCACCGACCGCTGGACTCGGTGACGGTGCGCCGCGTCAAGATCCCGTACGGCGACGAGCCGAGCACCTTCGGGCACCTCTACCTACCGGACGCCGACGTCCGCGGTGACGGGCGCGCGCCCGTCGTCGTCCTCGTGCACGGCGGCTTCTGGTCGACCGACTATTCGCTCGTCGTCTACACCGGGGTCGCCCGAGCTCTCGCCGATCGCGGAGTGGTGGTCTGGAACGTCGAGTACCGCAGGCGCGAAGAGCCCGGCGGCGGATGGCCCGGAACCGGACGTGACGTGATCGCCGCGATCCGCGCGTTGGACGGCCCGGTCACCGATCGACTGGCCACCGCGGGGATCCCGGTCGACGCGTCGCACGCGGCGGTCGTCGGACATTCCGCGGGCGGACAGCTCGCGGTCTGGGCGGCCGCTCGACTGCGCGGAGCGACCGATCGCTTCCGGATCGCCACGGTGATCGCGCAGTCGCCCGTCCTGGACTTCACCGAGACCGGAGCCTGCGATCGCCCATCGGTGGTCGCGCTCATGGGCGGCACGTTCGAACAGTTCCCGGAGCGCTATCGAGAGGCGTCGCCGTCCGAACAGGAGCCGTTCGACTCGACGATCGCCGTGATCCACACGACGGACGACGACGCGGTGCCGATCGAGATGAGTCGTCGGTACGTGACCGACGCGGTCTCCCGCGGCCAGTCGGCCGTCCTGTACGAGGTCCCGGGGGAGGGCCACGACGCTTTCGTCGACCCGCGGTCGGTGGCGATGCGTCAGACGCTGCGTGTCCTCGGAGTATGACCTCGCGGCGTGCGCGAGAACATCTCGAATGCGCATCGCAGCGCCGACGATAGAATGGCAGGACGATCCCGTGACGTGCGGGAGCGACGACACGTCGAGGAGTGACGGATTTCAGTGACTGACATTGGCCGCGAAACGGTGAAGACCGACGCGGTGGCGACGTCCCGCATCGATGTGCCGCAGGATCTGGCGGTCGGCCTCCTCGGTCCGACGGACGTCAATCTGCGGACCCTGGAACAGCAGCTCCCGGCGGACATCCACGTCCGAGGCAGCCGCATCACGCTCACCGGAACCCCCGCCGACGTCGCAGGGTCCGAACGAGTGATCGCCGAACTGGTCAAACTCGTCCGCACCGGGACGCAGTTGACGCCCGACCTCGTCCGGCAGAGCACATCGATCCTCTCCGCCGGGCAGGATCAGTCGCCCGCCGAGGTCCTCAGCCTCGACATTCTGTCGAACCGCGGCAAGGTGATCAGGCCGAAGACCCTCAACCAGAAGCATTACGTCGATGCGATCGACAAGAACACGATCGTGTTCGGCCTCGGTCCCGCGGGCACCGGCAAGACGTATCTCGCGATGGCGAAAGCCGTCCAGGCGCTCAAGACCAAAGAGGTCAACCGGATCATTCTCACCCGACCCGCGGTCGAGGCCGGCGAGCGCCTCGGCTTCCTGCCGGGAACGTTGAGCGAGAAGATCGACCCCTATCTGCGTCCGCTGTACGACGCGTTGCACGACATGCTCGATCCCGAGGCCATCCCGAAGCTGATGGAGGCCGGGGTCATCGAGGTGGCGCCGCTCGCCTACATGCGAGGACGCACGCTCAACGACGCGTTCATCATCCTCGACGAAGCGCAGAACACGACCGGCGAGCAGATGAAGATGTTCCTGACCCGCCTCGGTTTCGGCGCCAAGATGGTCGTGACCGGCGACGTCACACAGGTGGACCTGCCGGGCGGAGCGACGAGCGGGCTGCGCGTGGCCTCCCGGATCCTCGACGGTATCGACGACATCCACTTCGCCGAGCTGACCAGTGCGGACGTGGTTCGACACCGGCTCGTCGCCGACATCGTCGACGCTTACGGAAGGGCCGAGGAGGAGCGTCGCACGAACTCGGCGGGCGACTCCGACGGCAATCGTGCGATGCGAAGAGAAGGACTGCGTCAGGGAGGTCGTCGCCGATGAGCATCGAACTGTTCAACGAGTCGGGTGTAGACGTCCCGGAGCAACTGATCATCGAGGCCGCGCGTTTCGCGATGGCCAGAATGGACGTCCACCCGGCCGCCGAGCTGTCGATCCAATTGGTCGACCTCCAGGCCATGACCGATCTGCACGTGCAGTGGATGGACCTGCCCGGTCCGACCGACGTGATGAGCTTTCCGATGGACGAGCTGACTCCCGGCGGCCGGCCGGACGCCGCGGATCCCGGGCCCGCGATGCTCGGCGACATCGTGCTGTGCCCGGAGTTCGCGGCCGAACAGGCCAAGAGCCAACGGCACAGCTTCGAGCACGAGATCTCGGTGCTCACCGTCCACGGCGTACTCCATCTCCTCGGCTTCGACCATGCGGAGCCGGAGGACGAGAAGGAGATGTTCGGGTTGCAGGGGCAGATCATCGTCGACTGGTATTCGGCGCGCGATGACCGGGCCCGGCTGCAGGAGCAGGCCAAGCGGGACGCGAGGCTGCTCCGCACCACCGGATTCTCCGCCGACGCGGCTGGGAGCTGATCGATGGCTCGCGACATCGTGTTCCTCGGTGCCGCCGCGCTCCTGATCGTCCTCGCGGGGCTGTTCGCGGCCGTCGACACCGCCGCGGCGACGGTGTCGACCGCCCGTGTCGACGACATGGTCAAGGAGTCGCGAGCGGGAGCCAAGCGTCTCCGATCGGTGCTCGACCAGCGGGCGACCTACGTCGGCCTGGCGGTCCTGCTGCGGGTGCTGTGCGAGACGGCCGCCGTCGGGCTGGTCGCGGTCTCCGCCGTCGACGCCATCGGAGTCGGATGGGGTCTGACCGTCGCCGTCGTGGTGATGACTCTCGTGTCGTACATCGCGGTCGGCGTCGGGCCCCGAACGCTCGGCAGGCAACACGCCTACTCGATCGCGCTGGTGGCGGGCCCGGTCTTGACCGCGATCGGCGTGCTGCTGCGTCCGGTCACTCGACTGCTGATCCTCATCGGCAACGGGCTCACTCCGGGCAGGGGCTACCGGAACGGTCCGTTCGCCACGGAGGTCGAGGTCCGGGAAGTCGTCGACCTGGCACAGGAGCAGGGCGTGGTGGACGCCGACGAACGTCGGATGATCCAGTCGGTCTTCGAGTTCGGCGACACCAACGCCCGTGAGGTGATGGTCCCGCGCACCGAGATGATCTGGATCGAGAACGACAAGTCGGCGACGCAGGCGATGAGCTTGGCCGTTCGATCCGGACACTCCCGGGTGCCGGTGATCGGGGAGAACCCGGACGACATCGTCGGCGTCGTGTACCTCAAGGACCTCGTGGAGCGGATCCTCCCCAAACTGCCGATCGCTGGTTTCACGGTCTCCGAGGTGATGCGCGAAGCGGAGTTCGTCCCCGACTCCACCCCGCTCGACGATGTCCTCTCGGACATGCAGACCAAGCGCAATCACATGGCGTTGCTCGTCGACGAGTACGGCGGCATCGCGGGTCTCGTCACGATCGAGGACGTGCTGGAGGAGATCGTCGGCGAGATCTCCGACGAGTACGACGTCGACGAGGTCGCACCGATTCAGGTTCTCGGCGAGGACCGCTACCGGGTGTCGGCGCGGCTGCCCGTCGAAGACCTCGGCGAATTGTTCGGCATCGAGATCGACGACGACGAGGTCGAGACCGTCGGCGGACTGCTCGCGCTGCGGCTCGGCCGCGTGCCGCTGCCCGGCGCGAAGGTGAAGTCGCACGGGCTCAAGATGACGGCCGAAGGCGGACCGAACAAGCTCGGACGACAGCGGATCACGACAGTCGTCGTCCGCCGTGCCAAGAAGCGCACCGACGGCTCCGCGCGCGACGACTGGTCGGACGACGAGCCCGCGCCGACCGAGGCAGGGGATACCCTTGCCACATCACCCGCTGATCCGATCGGAGAATCCGCTTGAGCACATCGTCCACCGGGGCCGAATTCAGATCCGGCTTCGTCTGCTTCGTCGGCCGCCCCAACACCGGCAAGTCGACGTTGACGAACGCTCTCGTCGGCGACAAGATCGCCATCACGTCGAACCGGCCGCAGACCACCCGGCACGCCATCCGCGGCATCGTCAATCGGCCCGATGCGCAGCTGATCCTGATCGACACCCCCGGCCTGCACCGGCCGCGGACGCTTCTCGGTCAGCGACTGAACGACGTCGTTCGTGACACCTATTCCGAGGTCGACGTGATCTGCGTGTGCATCCCGGCCGACGAGGCGATCGGCCCCGGGGACCGACGAATCATCGAGCAGGTGCAGACGATCGCACCGAAGACGCGCAAGGTCGGCGTCGTCACCAAGATCGACCGCGTGGGCCCGGAGAAGGTCGCGTCGCAGCTGATGGCGCTGGCCGCACTGATGGGACCCGACGCCGAGGTGGTGCCGTGTTCGGCGAAGTCGGGCCGTCAGCTCGACACCTTGTCGGACGTGCTGGTCTCGTTGTGCGACGAGGGACCCGCGTTCTACCCGGACGGTGAGCTGACTGACGAGCCGGAGCAGGTGCTCATGGCCGAGTTCATCCGTGAGGCCGCGCTCGAAGGCGTCCGCGACGAGCTGCCGCATTCGCTGGCCGTCGTCATCGAGGAGGTCGTCCCGCGGGAGGGCTCGGAGATCGTCGACGTGTACGCGCATCTCTTCGTCGAGCGCGACAGCCAGAAGGGGATCATCATCGGCCGCAAGGGCGCTCGCCTCAAAGAGGTCGGGACCGCCGCGCGTGGTCAGATCGAACGGTTGCTGGGCACCAAGGTGTACCTCGACCTGCACGTCAAAGTGGCCAAGGACTGGCAGCGCGATCCGAAACAGTTGGGTCGCCTGGGCTTCTAGGCGGTGAGTCCGGTGGTCGCAGCGTAGTCCGAACGGTGGACAACGGCGCTCTCCGCGTTGCACGCTGGGGACATGCCGACCGTCGAACTGCCTGCGGGTCCGATCGACTACACCGACACCGGGTCAGACGGCCCGGTGATCGTCTTCGGTCACGGCCTGCTCATGAACGGATCGCTCTGGCGTGAGGTGATCCCACTCCTCGACGGCTATCGGTGCATCGCGCCGACCTGGCCGCTCGGGGCGCACCGCACTCCGATGCGGAGCGACGCGGTGCTCGATCATGCGGGGATCGCCAGAATCATCGCCGACTTCCTGGATGCACTCGATCTGTCCGACGTCACGCTGGTCCTCAACGACTGGGGCGGAGGGCAGTTCATCGTCTCGGAGGGACGCGACGAGAGGGTCGGTCGACTGGTTCTCGCATCGTGCGAGGCGTACGACAACTTCCCTCCCGCGTCCGCGAAACCTGCTGTCGCACTGTGCCGTCTCCCGGGCGGACCAGCGCTGTTGATGCAGCTCACCCGCACCTCGTTGTTCCGCCACGGGAGGCAGGCGTACGGCGGTCTCGCGAAGTGTCGGATTCCGGACGGCATGCTCGACGACTGGTTCGCGCCGGGGCTGAAGGATCCAGACATCCGGCGCGACCTGAAGAAGTTCGCGACCGGCACCCCGTCCACGGACGTCCTCGCTGCCTGGCATCGGGACGTGGTCGCGTTCGATCGGCCGGTCCTGCTGCTGTGGGCCCTGGAGGACACGATGATGCCGATCGAGCACGCTCGACGGATGGCTCACGAGTTCCCGAACGCGAAACTCGTCGAAGTGGCCGACGCCCGGACGCTCATCCCGCTCGATCAGCCGGAGCGATGCGCCGTGGAACTCGATCTGTTCATCACCGCCCACTGACGCCGCGGGTCGGATACGTCGAATGTCGGCGGCGGGTGGGACAATGGCCGAGTGAGGTTCTACTCCGACGAAGCGGTGGTGCTGCGCCAGCACAAGCTGGGCGAAGCCGACCGCATCATCACCTTCCTCACCGCGGAGCACGGTCTGGTGCGCGCGGTGGCCAAGGGGATTCGTCGTACCCGATCGAAGTTCGGTGCGCGCCTGGAACCGTTCGCGCATGTCGACGTGCACTTCTATCCGGGTCGCAACCTCGACATCGTGACTCAGGTGCACAGCCTGCATGCGTTCTCCGACGACATCGCCTCCGACTACGGGAGGTACACGACGGCGTGCGCGGTGCTGGAGACCGCGGAACGTCTCGCGGGCGAGGAACGGGCGCCGGCCAAGCAACTGCATCGACTGACAGTCGGAGCGCTGGAGGCGCTGGCCGATGATCGTCGGGATCGGCAGTGGATCCTCGACGCGTTCCTGCTGCGTGCGATGTCGTCGGCCGGCTGGATGCCGGCGCTCGACGTGTGTGCGCGGTGCGCGCAGCCGGGGCCGCATCGCGCGTTCCACGTCGCGGTCGGGGGAGCGGTGTGCGTGCATTGTCGTCCGGCGGGCGCTGCGACGCCGTCCGTCGGTGTGCTCGACGTGATGGACGCCCTCGCCCGAGGCGAATGGGATCACGTCAGTGCGGCGACCGAGTCGCAGCGTAGGCAGGCGACCGGACTCACCGCAGCGCATCTGCAATGGCATCTGGAGCGCCAACTCCGCACACTGCCGCTGATCGAACGGCACGCGCCGCACGCGATCATCACCCGCGAACACCCCATGGAAGGTCAGGTCAGCTGATGGCGCGCTTCACCCGACGTCCGACGCCGACGGCGCCCGTCGTCGTCCGTCCGCCGGACCCGCACCCGTCCGGCGCCGTGCCTCCGCCGATCCCCGCGGAGTTCGTGCCGAAGCACGTCGCGCTCGTCATGGATGGCAACGGACGGTGGGCGCAGGAACGCGGGCTGCCGCGCACCGAAGGTCACAAGCGCGGGGAGGCCGTGCTGATGGACCCGCAGACCGAGTCCATCAGCACGGCCTCCCCGCGCTTGTGACCTTCGGTGCGCGGCAGCCCGCGTTCCTGTGCCCACCGTCCGTTACCGTCCATGACGAGCGCGACGTGCTTCGGCACGAACTCCGAGGGAATCGCCGGAGGCACGGCGCCGGACGGGTGCGGGTCCGGCGGACGGACGACGACGGGCGCCGTCGGCGTCGGACGTCGGGTGAAGCGCGCCATCAGCTGACCTGACCTTCCATGGGGTGTTCGCGGG
>JASLJL010000389.1 GCA_030152405.1 Gordonia sp. (in: high G+C Gram-positive bacteria)
GGCGCCTCGCTCTCGCGGCAGCGAATCAGCGACTGGCGGAGCGGCCGCCACATCCCGCGCGACTACCGAGTCGTCGAGCCTCTGGTGGCGTGGCTGACCTTCCGTGCCCTCGACGCCGGCGCGAAGGACGTGCTCCCCCTGCCCGCATGGCGTGAACTCTGGGCGGCCGCTCAGAGCGGCAGCGCGCCGACGTCGCCGACGCCGACTCTGACAAGCGCTCCGTTCCGTGGACTGGCGCCGATGACCGAGACCGACGCCGACGTCTTCTTCGGCCGGACGGCGACGGTGGCGGCGTTGGTCGAACAACTCGAGGCCGTCGCGTCGTCCGACGGACCGCGCATCGTGATCGTGACGGGAGTGTCCGGCGCGGGGAAGTCGTCGGTCCTGCGGGCCGGTCTTGCAGCGGCGCCGGAACCGTGGAACCGCCCGACCCGACTCACCATCGGCGACGACGGGCTTGAGATCGATCAGGCGGAGCTGTCCGACTTGGCGGTGGTGGACCAGTTCGAGGGAGTCTTCGCGCTGGAGCCGTCGGTACGCGACGACGTGATGGCCGCAGTGCAACGGCTGGCCACGAGCACCACATTGATTCTCGGCATCCGTGCCGACTTCTTCGACGCCTGTCTCGACATCGGGTTTCTCGCCGCGGCGTGGCAGGACCGGTCGGTGATCATCGGCGAGATGACGTCGTCTCAGCTCGATCAGGTGATCCGCGAACCGATCAGGCTCGCGGGCGGACGCATCGATCCGGGCCTCGCAGAGCTCCTCGTGCGCGACTTGCACGACACCACCGAGACCGACGACCACGCCGGCCGACTGCCGCTGCTGGCTCACACCTTGGAGCGGTTGTGGGCCATGCGGTCGGGCAACGTCATCACGGTCGCCACCTATCGGAAACTGGGTGGGATCACTTCGGCGATCGCCGACACCGCCGAGGTCGCTTGGACGACGATCGCGCCGCAGGACCACGATGCCGCCCGCGCGCTCCTCCTGTCTCTGGTGCAGTTCGGTCCGCGCGGTGTCCCCCTTCGTGCCTGGGCCGACCTCACCGACCTCCGCCGCCGCTTCCCCGACCGCGCCGATCGGATCGTCGACGTCTTCGTCGATGCCCGCCTCATCACGGCGGGCACGTCTGTTACCTTCATCCACGACGCCGTGCTCACGGCATGGCCGCGGCTGGCCACGTGGATATCCGACGACGCCGACATGCTTCGCTGGAGCCAGCGGCTGGCCGACGACGCCGCGGCATGGGTCGACAACGGCCGCGACGCCGACCTCCTCTACTCGGGCGGACGTCTCGTCGAATCCCTCGAGAACATCGAGATGCTCGGTGAACTCCGCATGGACGTGCTCCCGCCCAGCGGCCGCGACTTCATCGACGCGTCGGTCCGTCGCCGTCGGCGCCTCAAGAGTCTGCAGGTGGGTGCGGTCGCGCTCATCGCGGTTCTGGCGCTGGTCGCGGGTGTCGCCGCGGTGACGGTCACCCGGCAGGCGGGCGACCTGGAACAGCAGCGCAACAACGCTGAGCACAACGCCCTGCTCTCCGACATCGACGGCCTCGTCTCGTCGGACCCGAGCACGGCCGCCCGACTGGCGATCGCCGCGGACCGACGCTTCCCCGACGACCCGGCGATTCACGCCCTGTTGACGTCGGCCGCTGCGACCCCGCTCGCGATCACTCTCGGCGGTCACACCGCGGCCGTCTACGACGTCGCGTACTCGGCGGACGGGTCACTGCTCGCATCGTCGAGCAACGACCGCACTGTGCGGATCTGGCGCCGGACGTCCGGGGCGCCCACGCCATTCGTCCAGACTGCGGTGCTCGGCGGATTCGACAACTTCGCCACCTCGGTGACCTTCTCACCGACGCTGCCGCTGCTCGCCGCGTCGAGCGGAGACGGTGCGGTTCGGTTGTGGAACGTCTCCGACCCGACGGCGCCGCGCAAGATCACCGAACTGCGAGCAGGTCGCGGGACGTCGTATCTCACTCGTTTCAGTCCGGACGGCAGGTGGCTGGCCACCACCTCCGACGACGGGACGCTCGCTGTCTACCGGGTGACCAGCGCGACGTCCGCGCCGCCGGCGCCCGTGGAGCTGCGGGGACACCGCGGCCCGGTCCGCACAGTCGCGTTCGACTCCTCGAGCGGTCTGCTCGCGTCCGGCGGCGACGACCAGACGGTCCGTCTGTGGAGAGTGACCGGAGACGGCGTGGCGTCGGTCGGGGAGCCGAGCATCGGCTTCCCGAGCATCGCGCACTCCCTGGCCTTCCTGCCCGGACGCAACGTGCTCGCGGTGTCCGGCGACAGCCCGACGACGACTCTGTGGAACGTCGACGATCCCGCGGCGCCGCGCATGGAGAACTCCGGGCTGGCGGGCGTGACCGCGGGGTCCTGGTCGATGGCCGCCGATCCGACGTCACCGCTCATCGCCCTCGCGGGAGTCGACGGCGTGGTCCACGTGTGGAACGTCGCGTCGACGACGTCGCCGCCGGTGGTGTGGGATCTGCAGAGGTCCGCCGCGCGCGGCTCGATGCGCACCTTCAGCGTGGGATTCAGCCCGCGCGGAGGTGAGCTCTCGGTCGGCCGTTCGGACGGAGGGATCGACGTGTGGCGTCTGCCGGAACGAGCCGCCCCCGATCGTGCCGCGGTGGTCTCCGGCATCGCCCAGAGCCGTGACGGTGATGTGGCCGCGACGGTCGGCAGCGACACCCGCCTCAACGTGTGGACGCACGACACCCGGTGGCGGATACGCGGCTCCGTCGGCATCGAGAGACGAGTCAACGACCGGCCCAGTGTTGCGATGAGCGATGACGGCAAGCTTGTCGCGACGGCGAACAACAACGGCGGGTCGATCGAGTTGTGGGACGTCACCGACCCGGATCGGCCACGATTCGCCTCGAGGATACGGACCGACACGAGGTACACCGCCGCCGTGGCCTTCGTTCCCGGCCGTCGCGAGCTGGTCGGGGGATCGTCCGACACCGAGATAGCGGTGTGGGACGTCGCCGACACAGCGTCACCACGATTGATCGGTGGTCCCGTCGGCGGGCCGACCGACCTGATCACCGCCGTCGCCGTCGACGCCTCAGGCACTCGCATGGCGATCACGTCCGACGACCGGAACGTGTACGTGTACGACATCGCGACGCTCAGACGGCTGCGCACCATC
>JASLJL010000392.1 GCA_030152405.1 Gordonia sp. (in: high G+C Gram-positive bacteria)
GCCGGTTTTCAGCCGTATGGTCGATCTGGGTTGGGGAGAACCTGAGGGGTGAGAGTCATGCGTGGATTCCTTCGAGCACTGGCCGTCGGAGCGGCGATAGCGGGAGTCGTCGCGTTGCCGCCGACGGTCGCGCGCGCGGCACCCGCGATGCCGTTCCAGATCGCGCCGGCTCCATTCGGCAACCCGAACGGCAGCCTGGACGTCCCGCCGATCCGATGCGGGGTGGTTCGTGACGGCGGGGGCGCTGTGACGATCACCGGGACGAAGCGCGACGGCTGGGGATGCATCCCGCATGCTCAGGTCACATGGGTGAACTTCACGAACGGTCGAACCGGCTCGGCACGACTGTCGGCGGGTCTGAACGGCAAAGTGCCTCAGGCCCGGCTCGTCACGGGACGAGGTCAGGTCGGCATCATGCTGGTGTCGTCGGGCGGCGTGATCACTCCGGGATTCGCGACGCTGCCGGTCAGGTGATCTGTTCGTGCAGACGCCGCGGCCATTCGGCCAGATCGTCCGGGGTGGCGGCGACGGTGAGCGTCGCCGCGGGCAGGATCTCCGCCAACGCCTCGGCCGTCGACAGCGGATGTCCCGGGTCGTCGATCCACGCGAGGATCGACGTCGGAACAGTCACTCTCGACAGCGCCTCCGGTCCCGGAAGGTCGCTCGCCGCCGCGCCTCGTAACACCGAGGGAAGCAGGTCGGCGCTGACGTCCGGTACCGTCTCCGCCACTCCGGCGAGAGTCGGCGGCTGCGGAGTCGACCGGCCCACCGCGACGAAGGCGTCGATGCCGTCGGCCTCGATCTGATCTGCCGCGGCGCGGTAACCGTCGGCCATCGCGGCGCGGGTCTCCCACGCGGTGGGCGGGATCATGAGGGTGAGCCCGCAGAACCGGTCAGGGTCGATCGACGCGGCATGCAGCAGGGTGCCGACTCCCATCGACGGGCCGACACCGTGGACTCGTTCGCCGGGGAACCACTCGTCGAGCAGTCGGAGGAGATCGGCAGCGAGATTGCGCCACCGGTAGTCGTCGGGCACCGGCCGCCCCGTCGAACGCCCGTGGGCCCGCGCGTCGTACCGGAGTAGACGCGTGCCGCTGAGGCCGCGCCCCAGGTCCAGGCCGAGAGTGCGGTCGCGGGCCCGACTCGAGGTGAGTCCGTGCAACTGGACGACCGGATGCCCGCCCTCGTCGCTGAATGAAACGTCGAGGTCCGCACCGGGAACAGCGAATGTCGACAAGGAGTCCTCCTCGAGTTGCGGGCCGGGCGATGGTGGGTAGCGTAGCGCCATGAGACTCACGAACATCGGGCACCTCCGCCTCCCGTTCGGGCGGTTGTACGGGTACGACGTCGCAGTCTCGGACCCCGGCGAGCGATTGCCCGTCTCATTCGACCAACGTCGGCACGTCGGCGCAGGTGATCGACCGGGATCATGGATGGCGCTGTCGTTCACTCTGCCGGAGCCGGTGCCCCGTGACGACCTGGCCTCCGCCTGGATGACGGTGATCGGCCGACACGGCACGTTGCGATCGGTCTTCGTCCCCGCCGACGACGGGCCGCACCTGCATGCCGTCGACGTGGCGGCCGGACACTGGGTGGAACATCCGATCGCCGCGGGCCAGGCGGTGAACGACGCTCTGCGCGCCGTGTTCGACAGTCACTGCACTCCGTACTCCCGGCCGTCGCACCGGTTGTGCGTGCTCGAGACCGCGACCGGACCGACCGTCGTCGTCGCCTCCGATCACGCGCATGTCGACATGTGGTCGATGCTCGTCATCGTCCGCGACCTGCTCGCCGCGCTCGGGGGCGATCCTGGCTCCGTCGCACCCGCCTTCGTCGATCACACGCGAGCGCTCGTCGACCGCCCGTCGGCACCCGAGGACGTGCGCGAGAGGTGGGCCGAGATCCTCGCCGACAGCGGCGACGTGATGCCCAGATTCCCGCTGCCCCTCGGCTCTCCGGAGATGCACCTCGAGCGTGTCGAGGTCCGCGATGTGTTCGACGTCGACGACAGCGCCGCGTTCTCGGCGCAGGCCCGCGACGACGGGGTGTCGACACTGTCGTCGGCGGTCGCGGTGATGACCGCGGTGACCCGCGAACTCGCCGGAGAGCCGCTGCGCGCGGTGTTCCCCGTGCACAGTCGATACGAGTCCACCTGGCACGAGTCGGTCGGCTGGTTCATCACCAACTCTGTCATCCAGTGCGCCGATCCGACGCCCGCCGCCGCTGCGGCTTCGGTCCGGGAGGCGGTGCGGCTGGGTTCGTGGCCGCTCGTCGACGTCCTCGAACCGTGGGGCGGAGTGATGCCGGAGGCGCCCGGGATGTTCGCCATCTCCTGGCTCGATCTCCGGCGTCTGCCGGTGCGCGTGGACTCCACAAGCGTCGACGCACAGTACGTCGGCGCCGTGATCCGCACCGACGGGGTGATGCTGTGGTTCATCCTCGACGACTCCGGCCTGCACCTGCGGTGCCGCTATCCCGACACCGACGAGGCGCGGGTCCACGTCGGGGGCTGGCTCGACCTGCTGGTCCACCGGCTCCGCGCGAGCGCCCGATCGTCGGCGGGCGACGTCCTGCACGTCGGCGGTCATCCGTACCGGGTGCAGCGGGCCGTGCGCGCCGACGTCCCGGCCATCGTCGCGCTGCTCGCCGACGACGAGATCGGAGGCACGCGAGAAGGCGCGGAGACGGAGCGGTACGAAGCGGCGTTCGACGTGGTCGCGCGCGACACCGCGCACTACCTCGCCGTGGTGCGGGACCGCCGCGATCGCATCGTCGCGACCATGCAGCTCACGGTGATACCCGGCCTGACCAGGGGAGGGGCGACTCGGCTACAGATCGAGGGACTGCGCGTCGCGAGCGGGGAGCGGTCACGTGGACTGGGGTCGGCGATGCTGCGGTGGGCGCACGACCACGGGCGCGCGCACGGCGCCCGACTCGCCCAGGTGACGACCGATGAGGCGCGTGACCGCGCGCGTGCGTTCTATGCGAAGGCCGGCTACCGCTCCGATCACGTCGGACTCAAGCTCGAGTGGTGATGCCAACGTCAGCCCTTGACGGGATCGCGGCCCGCCGTCTTCACGACGACGTCGCCGACGTCGAGTGAATCCCACAGGCGCCTCGGGACCCGGACCTTGATCCGTCCTCCGCCGTCGACGTCGATGATCAGCCTGCGGTACAGGGACGACCCGTCGAGCAGCGCTCGACGCTTGCCGGCGACCACGCCTCTCCACTCGTCACGTGCCATGTCACACTCCCGTCATATGTGTGGACTACAAATGACCGTAGCCGAACAGGGGCGATGTCGAACCGAGTGACGCGGGCAACAGTCGCGGCGAGTAGATTCACTCCTCTGTGCAACGCACGACCATCACGGAAGGACGCCGGTGACGACCACACAGCAGGACGACTCGACAGTGGACGAGGGCTACCAGCGGGGACTCACCTCCCGCACGGTGCAGATGATCGCCATCGGCGGCGCCATCGGCACCGGACTGTTCTACGGCGCGGGCGGCGCCATCGAGAAGGCCGGGCCCGCGCTGATCCTCGCCTACGCGGTGGCGGGTCTCGCGGTGTTCATCGTCATGCGCGCGCTCGGCGAGCTGATCATCTACCGCCCCGTCTCGGGCGGCATCAGCGAGTACGCCGACGAGTTCCTCGGTCGGTTCGCAGGCTTCAGCCAGGGCTGGACCTACTGGGCCGTGTGGACCACCACCTGCATGGCTGAGATCACGGTCGCCGGCAAGTACATCAACTACTGGTGGCCCGCGATCCCCGTGTGGGTCACGGCGCTCGTCGCCCTCATCGTTCTGTTCGGCGCCAACCTGATCTCCGTCGGACTCTTCGGTCGCGCCGAGTTCTGGTTCTCCGCGATCAAGGTGACGGCGATCCTCGGCATGATCATCATCGGCATCGGCGTGCTCTTGCCGATCGCGGGCCTCGGCCCAGAAGTCGGACCGTCGGTCACCAACCTCTGGACCGGCGGCGGGTTCTTCGCGACCGGCTTCACGAACGCGCTGCTCAGCCTGCAGATCGTCATGTTCGCGTACGTGGGCGTGGAACTCGTCGGCGTCACCGCGGGAGAGGCCGAGAATCCTCGGGTCACCCTGCGCAAGGCGATCAACTCGGTGCCGTTCCGTATCGGCATCTTCTACGTCGGCTCGCTGATCGTCATCCTCTCCGTTCGCAGCTGGAAGGACTTCCACGCGGGGGAGAGCCCGTTCGTCGCCGTCTTCCAGTACATCGGCATCCCCGGCGCCGCAGGCATCGTCAACTTCATTCTGCTCACGGCCGCGCTCTCGTCGTGCAACTCGGGCATCTACTCGACCGGCCGCATGGTCCGGTCGCTGGCCCAGCGCGGCGACGCTCCCCTCCGCCTGCAGAAGCTGTCCAGCCGACAGGTGCCGCTGCCGGGCATCGTGCTGAGCGCGATCGTCATGGCGATCGGTGTCGTCGTCAACGTGATCGACCCGGAGCACGCGTTCGCGTACATCACCGCGGTCTCCACTGTCGGCATCATCGTGGTGTGGGCGACGATCATCATCTGCCAGATGATGTTCCGTCGAAAGGTGGCCGCCGGTCTGCTGCCCGCGTCGGACTACAAGGTTCCGTTCGCGCCGTACACGACGTGGGGCACGCTGATCTTCCTCGCGCTCGTCGTGGTCCTGCTCTTCTTCGACGAGGACGGGCGGATCGCGTTGATCGTCGGCGCGGTGTGGTTCTCGCTCGTCGCGATCGGTTACGCGTTCTGGTCACGGACGGGCACCGCCCACGACGCGGTGCAGAAGACGCCGAACTGATCTGACGTGGACTGGAGTCTTCCGCGGTCGGCGGCCGGCGTCGTCCTGATCCTCGGTCTCGCCGAGACCCGAGGCGTCGACGCTGCGACGTGTCTCTCCGGAACGGGACTCGATGCGGAACGTCTCCGACTCCCGGACGCCGAAGTGGCGCCTCGCAGCGAGCTGGCGGTGATCGCCAACCTGCTCGACGCGGTGGACGACCCGACCGGGCTGGCCGTCGCAGCGGGGATGCGGTATCAGCTCACGACGTACGGGATGTTCGGGTTCGCGCTGCTGAGCAGTCCGACACTGCGGAGCGCGGTGGACGTCGGCCTGCGTTTCCTCGACCTGACGTTCGCCTTCTCGCGGATCAGGCCCGTCGAGAACGCGGAAGGGCTCGACCTGCTGCTCGACGCACCCGATGTCCCGCCCGCGCTTGCCCGGTTCGTGATCGAACGCGACGCGTCGGCGGTGCGCGCGATCCACCGAGACCTGACAGACGGGC
>JASLJL010000404.1 GCA_030152405.1 Gordonia sp. (in: high G+C Gram-positive bacteria)
GCCACCGAAGCGGTGGCGCCGTACGGCTCGCGGATCTCGCTCGTCATCAAGGCCGACATCCGTCCCGGCTACGAGGGCGAGATCGAGGGCAAGCTCGACCGTCTCGAGCGTGCCATCGAGAGCCAGGGCTCCACGTCGTAAGCGGCTCGGGACGGGTGTGATGCAGCGGAGAAGGCGCCCGGCGCCCGAGGGCGGATGGCGGTCGCTGTGGTGGCAGCTCGGCGTCCTCGCTGCGGCGGCGATGACGGCCGCCTGGTCGGTGTTGGTGCTGCTGTCGACGTCCGTCGATCCGGACTGCGACGATCTCGACACCGGTACGGAGTGTCGGCACGTCGCGCCGCCCGGAGAAGCGCGGTATCTGGATTCCGCGTGGTTCGCCGTCGGTGAATTGTGGGTGATCCCGCTGGTGGTGATCCCGGTGATCATCGCTGTTGCGATCGGATTGTTTCTGCTGATGGCGGGGCCGTGGAGTCGCCTTCCGGGTGTGCCGAACATCGCCGGGGGAGCGTCCGCGCTGCTCGGCGGGGGCGTCGGCGTGCTCATCGCGGGGTGCGGCTTCGACCGGGCCGAGACCGTCTGCGTCCTCGTGGTCGGCGGACTGGTGTCCGTCGCCGTCGCGGTCCGCCGGATCCGACGGCTGGACGCGGCGCTCGCGGGTCGGTCGTCGACGCGCGCCGTGGCGCAGGTGGACTGAGACGCCGACGGCCGCAGGTAACGTCTGTGCCGACACCGATCAGGGAGGAACCACATGCGACGCACGGTCGGAGCACTTGCGATCATCGGCGCCGTACTCGGCCTGAGTGCCTGCGGCCGGGACGACATCGCAGGTCAGGTCCGTGAGACCGACACGGTCACGATCACCGAGACCGCGTCCCCGTCCGCGGCTCCGTCGCCGTGTCGTCCGAGCGCGGGATCGGACTCGTGCATGATCGCGGGGTCCGTCGTCACCGGCGATCTCACGGTCACCGGCAAGAAGGTGGTCCGACTCACCGATGTGCGCGTCACGGGTTCGGTGGTCCTGAACGGATCCACCCAGGTCGCGGTCACCGGCTCCACGATCAGCGGTGGACTGCGCATCTCCACCGGCGGGGCCGCGACGGTCAGCGGCACGACGGTCGGCGGCGCCCTCCGCATCGACGGCGCCCGCGTCGTCACTCTGACCCGGGCCACCGTGGCGGGCGACCTGGTCTGCAGCGCGCGGCGTGCGGGCGGTAGCGGCAACACGGTGGGCGGGGACAGCTCCGGTCAGTGTTCCGATCTGGGGTGAGTTCGACCCCGATCACTCGACGGGACGGAACCTCGTCCCGATCCGCCCGCTCACGCCCGGCGAGATGTCGTTGATGAAAGCCAACACCTCGGCTCTCTCAGCTCCGCGGTAGGGAGTCGGAACGTAGTCGTTGGACGACGGGTTCCGCGACAGCCGGGTGGGGATCACCCGGAACTCGGACGCCGCGACACGTTCCCCGGTCACGGTGAGCCGCGTCTGCAGAATCATCGTCCGCTTGTCCGACGGATTCGTGTTGCCGCCGAACGAGAAGTTGCCGAGCGAGTACGCGATCAACCGGCCCCGGTACGTCGACATGCTCTGCAAGACGTGCGGATGAGTGCCGATCACGGCGTCGGCGCCCTGGTCGATCGCGAACTTCGCCAACGATCGCTGGACGTCGTACGGCCGGTTCTCGGATTCGATCCCCCAATGGAAATAGGGGATCACCACCTGCGCGCCCTCAGCGCGCAGCGTGGAGAAGTCGGTGCGGACTTTGGCACGGAATGCCGGTGTGTCGGCCCACGCCTGGTATCCGACGAGGCCGACGCCGACGCCCTTCACATGGCGGATCACGCGGAAGTCGTAGTCAGACCCCTCGGTCGCGTCGCCGGTGCCTACGTAGTCGACGCCCACCGCGTCC
The DNA here is from genome assembly GCA_030152405.1 of Gordonia sp. (in: high G+C Gram-positive bacteria). GTDB lineage: Bacteria > Actinomycetota > Actinomycetes > Mycobacteriales > Mycobacteriaceae > Gordonia. Next base: position 1,908 of record JASLJL010000404.1, read on the forward strand.
AGTGCTCGGGTGGTGTCGTCGAAGCCGGCCCGACCGTAGTCGTAGGTGTGATTGTTCGCGAGCGTCACGACGTCGATCCCGGCCGCGGGCAACGACTTCGCGACGGCCGGGTCGCCGAAGAAGTGATAGGTCTCACCGTCTCCCTTGTGCCGCTCGACGCGCTTGTCGGTGAGCGCCACCTCGAAGTTCGCGACGGTCAGGTCGTCCGAGGTGAAGTACCGTTTCACGTTCTGAAAGAAGTAGTCGTCGGACTTGCCCGCCTGCGCCCACAGATCCGGAAGCGTGCCGCCGCCGAAGTCCTTGTCGGTGCCGAGGATGTTGTCTCCGACCCAGCTGATGGTGATGGTGCGGGTGGACGGTTCGGCCGCGGTCACGGTGACGTCGGCGGCGAACACCGATTCATCGACAGGCCGGCGGACGACCGGTGCAGTGCTCGCCGCGAGGAAGAGCGTTGCGCACACGATCATCGCTCCGACACCTGTTCGTCCCATTCGCACCCCGATATCTAAGCCGGTTCCGGGTAGGGGATCAATCCGTCGAACGGCGTAACTCGGGTACAGTCGCCGTGACGTCACGGTGTACGGGAAGTCCGGTGAAGAGCCGGCGCGGTACTCGCCACTGTGAGCAGGTCCGGCGGGACCGAGAAGATGACGACTTCGGCCACTGCGGCGCATGCGCACGCGGGAAGGCAGATCCGCCGGTAGACCCTGCGAAGCCAGGAGACCGGCCGTGACCGACCCCGAAGAGTTTTCCACGAGTCATGGAAGGCGGGCGTACTTTGCGTACCCGTTTCACAGTCGGCGCCCTCGCACTCGCCGCGACGTTCTTGTTCACCGGCTGCTCCAGCGTCAACGGCGACGATGCTGCCACGAGCGACGGCACGATCACGATCCGCAACTGCGGCCGCGACGTCACCCTCGCCCAGCCCGCGAAGGCCGCGATCACCGTCAATCAGGGCGCCACCGAGTCGGCGCTCGCGGTCGGCGGAGGCGGACAGTTGATCGGGACCGCGTACCTGGACGACACCATCGCACCGCGGTGGGCCGACACGTACCGACGGATCCCGGTGCTGGCCAAGGAGTATCCGGACCGGGAGACGGTGATCAGTCGCACGCCCGACTTGGTGCTCGCCTCGTACGGCACAGCGTTCGACGAGAGGGCGCTCGGACAGCAGGACGAGCTCGCAGAACTCGGCATCGCCACCTACGTGTCACCGTTCGGGTGCGCCGACAAGTCGGCGAGACCCGCAGCCTCATGGGATGCGATCGCGGCCGAGACCTCCGACTACGGGACCCTCTTCGGGCGGCATGACGAGGCAGACCGGATCAACGACACGATGCGGGGCGCCCTCGCTCGCCTCGAGGCCGCTGCGAACGGCGCGGGTCGATCGTTCCTGTGGTTCGACAGCGGGACCACCACCCCGTACGTCGGCGGCGCAAAAGGTGGGCCTCAGCTGATCATCGACGCGGTCGGCGGCACCAACGTCTTCGCGCAGATCGACGGCAGCTGGGCCGACGGTGACTGGGAGACCGTCGTACGAGCCGATCCCGACGTCATCGTCCTGGCGGCCGCGAGCTGGGACACCGCGGAGACCAAGCGGGCCTACCTCGAGAACGATCCCGTGCTCAAGAATCTGACAGCGGTAAAGACCGGCGCGTTCGTGGTGGTGCCGTTCTCCGAGTCGACGCCGGGGCCGCGTCTCATCGACGGAGCCGTCTCCGTCTCCGAGCAGGTGAGCCGACTCTGACCGCGGCAGCGCGACCGTCGCGTCGTGTCACCCGATCCACCGCCGGGTACGTCACGCTGGTGATCGGGCTCGCGGCTGCCACGGTCGTCAGTCTGTGCGTCGGAGTGCTCGCGGGGTCGGCGGACATCAGCGTCCCCGACGTGATCCGAGCCGTCACGGGGCAGATCGGGCTCGGTTCGGGGGTCGACGCCACCACCGCGTACATCGTCGTCGACCTTCGTCTTCCGCGTGCAGTCGAGGCCGGGCTCATCGGCGCCGGTCTCGCGTTGTGCGGAGCAATCCTGCAGTCGTTGACCGGCAACATCCTGGCCGACCCCTACATTCTCGGGCTCGCCTCCGGCGCATCCGTCGGAGCGACGGCGGTCATCACCCTCGGAGCCTCGACCGTCGGCGTGCTGGGGACGGGCAGCGTGTCGGCGGCCGCGTTCGTCGGCGCCATGGGCGCCCTGCTGTTGGTCTTCGCGATCGCTACCTCGCGATCCGGCGGGCTCCTGCCGGGCCGCCTCATCCTGGCGGGTGTGGCCGTCGCGCAACTCGGGTCGGCGATCTCGACGATCCTGATCCTGCGCGCCGGACCGGACGCCGCCGACCGGGTCATGCGGTGGACGCTCGGATCGGTCGCCGGTGCACGGTGGAGCACGATTCCCACCATCCTCGTCGTCGTGGGCACGGTGTCGGTGATCGTGATGGGAGCCGCCCGAACCCTCGACGCGTTCTCGTTCGGAGAGCGTTCGGCGATGTCCCTCGGCGTGAATGTCACAGCCGTGCGATGGGGTCTCTATTCACTCGTCTCCGTGTGCACCGCCGTGATGGTCGCGCACGTGGGCATCATCGGTTTCGTCGGACTGGTGGTGCCGCACGCCGCACGCATGGTCGTGGGACCACTGCACACGCGGCTGCTCCCGATCGTCGCGCTCACCGGTGCGCTGCTGTTGATCTGGGCAGACGTCCTCGCACGGATCGTCCTTCCGCAGCAGGAGCTGTCGGTTGGGTTGATCACTGCGGTGGTCGGTGTGCCCGCGTTCGTCTGGCTGCTGCGTCGACGGGGAGGCCTCGAGTGAGTGGCGTCGACATCAGCGTGGAGTCGGTGACGTACGCCGTGGACGGCGCGGTGCTCGTCGACGACGTGTCGATGACCGCGCCTGCGGGGGCCGTCACCGGACTCATCGGCGCGAACGGTTCCGGCAAGACCAGCCTGCTGTCTCTCGTGGCTCGCTGGACCAGGCCCGCGGCTGGCCGCATCGCACTTGGAGGCAAGCCGGTGCACGACTTCAGCCGCCGCGAATACGCGCGGCGGGTGGCGACCGTCGAGCAGCATTCGGGGACCGAGCTCGACCTCACCGCGGAACAGGTGGTGCGACTGGGGACGGTTCCCCATCGCGGCGGATGGGGCTCACCGATCGGTCACGTCGACGTCGACGAGCACCTCGCCGCGATGCGGATCGAGCATCTGCGAACCCGCACCTGGAAGACGCTGTCGGGAGGGGAACGGCAGCGTGTGCAGGTGGCCAGGGCACTCGCGCAGCGGCCGGACGTGCTGGTCCTCGACGAACCGACCAATCACCTCGATCCCGCGGCGGCGCTGGACCTGCTCGCCGGCGTCCGCGACAGCGGCCGGACGACGATCGCGGCACTGCACGACCTGTCGCTCGCCGCTGCGTTCTGCGACCGACTCGTCGTCCTCGACCGAGGAGCGGCGGTCGCCGAGGGAACGCCCGCCGACGTGTTGACGGCCGAACTCCTCGCCACGGTCTACGGCCTCGACGTCGAGATCCTTCAGCATCCGCGCACCGGACGGCCGCTCATCGTGCCGTGCGGAACGCTCGATGGGGAGGCGCCATGAGAATCGACTGGGTGATCGTCACCGCGCCCACCGACCGGGGATCGGACCCCTCGACCGAACTGTCCGGGGCTCTCGACGAGGTTCGGCGGCGTCTACCCGGCACCACGCTGCGCACCGCCGTACTCGGTGGGCGTCGGACGGTCGTTGACGCTCTCGACGAAGCGGCGAGCGCAGGGGCACGCACCATCATGCTCATCAGCGGTCAGACCG
>JASLJL010000442.1 GCA_030152405.1 Gordonia sp. (in: high G+C Gram-positive bacteria)
ACTGGATGCCGGACGCCCGCGTAGGTGCACGGACTGTTGGGATCCACACCGCTCTTCCTGGAAACCAATGCGACACGTATGTCCAGTCGGGCCAAGCAGCCGTCACGACCCTTGTTCTGTACAGCGGACCCGCACCACCACCGACCTCAGTCCTTTGCGACCGGGCAATAGCGTTCACGAGAGCAACGATCGATCGGATGCCGGAGTAGCGCTTCCACCGTCGTGCGTGAACCCGGATTCAGGTCAGTGAGTCAGGCAAAGGGGAATCAGGTCGCGTCCCAGTCGGTGTAGTCGTGAGACCGCTTCACCGTGGACGGGGGCTCCGGTGCGTCGTTGGAGCCCAGCTTTGAGAGGTCTGGACCCTCGGGAGCAGGCGCAGCCGGAGCTGCGGAGGAAGACTTGCCCTGGATGTCCAACGAGTCGCGGACCGTACGCCCGAGATCGTCGACGGCCGACGAGTCGCCGCCGAGGAGATGCTTGGTGACGATCCCCTTCGGGGTCATCTGCCGGAGTTCGTTGATCTGCTGGATCGGCTCACGGAACTGGTCGAAGTCGGCGCCCATCTCGTCGCGGAGCTGACCGGACGCGCCGGTCGCATAGTCGCGAACCTTGCGGATGGACTGCATCGTCCACGTCACCGCGCCGGGCAACCGCTCGGGACCGAGGATGATCAGACCCGCAGCTAGGAGCACGACGATCTCTCCCCAACCGATACTGCTGAACATTCCTGACGCCCGATCGCTTACTAGTCGCTGACCGGCGTGATCGTACCGTTGAAGGTCCGGCCTTCACGCCAGTAGGTGAACTTCACCGCTTCGTCGATCTTCGACGTGCGGACCGCAACCGTCAACTCGTCCGCACCCTCGATCGCGCGGCCGTTGAAGTTCGTGATCACGTCGCCCTCGCGAAGACCGGCCCGGGCACCGGCACTCCCCTGTGCGACGTCGCGCACCTGGGCGCCGTACACGCGATCGTTGCGCACTGTAGCGGCCGAGACCCCGATGGTCGGATGTTGCATCTTGCCGGTCTTGATCAGCGACTCGATGACGGGCTTGGCCTCGTCGATCGGTATCGCGAAGCCGAGACCGATCGATGTGCCGCTCGGCGCGAGCGCCGCAGTGTTCACACCGATCACCCGAGCCTTCGAGTCGACCAGCGGACCACCCGAGTTGCCGGGGTTGATCGACGCATCGGTCTGGATCGCATTGATGACGGCGTCGGTGTCGGACGTCGCGTCCGGGCGCAGCGGCACCGGACGGTCGACGGCACTCACGATGCCGGAGGTGACGGTCTTGGCCAGCCCGAGGGGCGCACCGAACGCGACGACGTCCTCGCCGATCTCCAGCTTCGACGATTCGCCCAGCGTGGAGACCGTCAGGTTCTGGACGTTGTCGACCTTGATGACCGCGAGGTCGGTCTTCGGATCGCGGCCCACGAGGCGTGCCGGAACCCGCGTGCGGTCGGCGAAGACCGCTTCGAGCTTCGCGTTGCGATCGTTCGCAGCCGTCGACACGACGTGATTGTTGGTCGCGATGTATCCCGACTTGTCGAGGACGAACCCGGACCCGGTCTCGCCGGCGTTCGCCGTGCGGACCTCGATGGTGACGACGGCGTTCGCCATCGCTCGCGCGACACGGGACACCCGGGTCGCGCCTTCACCGTCGTCGTTCCCCGAGTCGTCGACGTTGAGCTTCACCGAATCGGAGTTCAACGGGGTGACCACCTCGGCGGTCCACCGGCCGACGAGCCCGCCTGCCAGGCCGATCAGCAGAGCGACCATGCCCAGTGTCGCGAGTGCCCACCAGTGGACGCGGCGACCGTTCAGCAGATCACCGATGCCGAGCTTGGGTCCCGGTGTCGAGGGCGCAGCCGCCGACTGCGTCTGGAGTGCGGGGCCTTCCAAGGACGCCCCCGCGCTCGGGTCCCGCCACGGGTCGGCCGGCTCCTCCGGCGCGTCGTCGTCGACGACGGCGTGCGGATCGCGCTGCAACGTCTCCGTCGTGCCCTCCGGACGGCCGAACGCCTCCCCGAGAACGGGATCGGGCGGTGCGATCGTCGGCTGGGGACGGTCGGCAGCGGGTGCTTGGTCGAACGAGCCGGAGACGCCGGTGGGACGCCCGAATACGGCCTCGTCGTGCGACGTGGAGTTGCGGTCGGTCACTTGTCAGCGGCCCCGACGGTTGAATCGGCCGGTACGGCGCATGTCGATCTCCTGAGTCGGGATCTGACTCAGCTGCCCGAGAAGCGACTGAGGAGCGGTCAGTTCGTTGTCCGCGCGCAGCAGCGAGCGCGCACGGGCCTGGTTCGCCACCTCGTCCGAACAACGCGGGCACATCGCGAGGTGCGCGTCCGCGCGAGTGGCGGCCGACTTCGACAGCTCGTTGTCGACGTATGCGACGACGGCTTCGACGGCGAGATGCTCGGTGGGCGCGAACTCCGGGGTGGACGAACGATTCGGATTGTGCGAGATCGACGGAGCGATCGGCGCCCAACGATCGCCTGAGGACCGTCGTGCGTGACCGAGACCCACGAGCGCCGCCCTTCCGTCAGCGGGCCGCTCATGCGGCCCGGCGTGATCTGCTCGGGGCCAGCTTACGCGATCAGACCTCACTGGCGACGGCGACCGAACGGCTGTCGTGCTGTCCGCGGGCCGCGAGGAACTCGCGGATCCCCTGCCGCCCACGGTGGATGCGGCTGCGCACGGTGCCCATCTTGACGCCGAGGGTCGCGCCGACCTCCTCGTAGGAGAGACCTTCGATGTCGCACAGGACGATCGCGGCCCGGACCTCCAGGCCGCGCTCGACTCGCTGGCTCCGGAGTTCCGTGCCGCGATCGTCCTGTGCGACATCGAAGGTCTCTCCTACGAGGAGGTCGGCGCGACTCTCGGCGTCAAGATGGGCACCGTGCGCAGCCGCATCCACCGTGGGCGGCAGGGGATCCGCGAGTTCCTCGCGGCCCGCGGACAGCACGACAGCCGTTCGGTCGCCGTCGCCAGTGAGGTCTGATCGC
>JASLJL010000450.1 GCA_030152405.1 Gordonia sp. (in: high G+C Gram-positive bacteria)
ACCGGTCGAAGGTGTCGCGGTGCAGGTGATCAGACAGGATCGTCGCCGCCAGGCCCTCCCGCAACGATTCCCGGTCGAGCAGGTCGAGCACGGTCATCGCCTGGCCCGCGTCGATCAGATTCGACGGGCCCACGGTGATGCCCCGACCGCGCAGATCCTCCACGAAGCCCGTGAGGGTGTCGACCATCCTCTCGACTCCGCTCGAGGCCATGGTCAGCCGAGCTTCAGTTCGCGGATCGCCGTCGTGACGTCGGGGCGGTGCTTGAGCACCACGCCGAGCGTCTTCGCGATCAGCGACTCGTCGAGACGTCCACCCTTGATCGCCTCGTCGCCCGCGGTCATGGCCAGCAGCGTGTTGCCCCAGTCGATGGTCTCGGCGACCGACGGCTTCTTCTTGATGTCGAGGCCGCGCAGCACGCCGACCACGCGCACCAGTTCGGTGGCGACCTTCTCCGGCAGCTCCGGGACACGCGACGACAGGATCTCACGTTCGAGGGCCGCATCCGGGAAGTCGATGTAGAGGTACAGGCAGCGTCGCTTCAGCGCCTCGGACAGTTCGCGATTGGCGTTCGACGTCAGCAGCACGATGGGTCGCCGCTGGGCGGCGACGGTCCCCATCTCCGGGATCGTGATCGCGAAGTCGCTGAGCACCTCGAGCAGCAGACCTTCGATGTCGACGTCGGCCTTGTCGATCTCGTCGATCAGGAGGACCGTCGGCTCGGTTCGGCTGATCGCCGTCAGCAGCGGACGCGCCAGCAGGAACTCCTCGGAGAAGATGTCGTTCTTGGTGGCGTCCCAGTCCCGGCTGCCCGCGGCCTGGATCGCGAGGATCTGCTTGGCGTGGTTCCACTCGTAGAGAGCGCGCGCCTCGTCGATGCCTTCATAGCACTGCAGGCGGATCAGTTCGGCGTCCGTGGCCTGCGCGATGGCGCGGGCCAGCTCGGTCTTGCCGACGCCTGCGGGTCCCTCGACGAGCAGCGGCTTGCCGAGTCGGTCGGCGAGGAAGGCCGTGGTGGCCGTCGCCGCGTCGGCCAGGTAGCCCGTCTCGCGCAGTCTGGCGACGACGTCGGCGGCGTCGGTGAAGGCCGGTGTGATGTTGTCGGCGGTCATGCGGGACGCACCTGCCCGTCGCCCCACACGATCCATTTGGTGGAGGTGAGTTCGGTCAGACCCATCGGGCCGCGCGCGTGGAGCTTCTGGGTCGAGATGCCGATCTCCGCACCGAACCCGAACTGCTCGCCGTCGGTGAACGCGGTCGACGCGTTGACCATCACCGCAGCGGCGTCGACTCGTGCGGTGAACTCGTTCGCCGCGTCCAGGGACGTCGTGACGATCGCTTCGGTGTGTCCGGTGCCGTACGTCGCGATGTGATCGATCGCGGTGTCGAGGCCGTCGACCACCTTGAGCGCGATGTCGAGCGACAGGTACTCGCGGTGCCAGTCGTCCTCGGTGGCGGGTTCCATGCCCGGCTCGTCGCCGTGGATCACGACGCCCTGGGCCTGGAGCGCGGACACGATCTGACCGAGCGCCGAGTCGGCGACCGCCGCGTCGATCAGAACCGTCTCGACCGTGTTGCAGACGCTGGGCCTGCGAGTCTTGGCGTTGAGGATGATGCGAGTCGCGATGTCGACGTCGGCGTCGGCGTGCACGTAGATGTGGCAGTTGCCGGTGCCCGTCTCGATGGTCGGAACGGTCGCCTCGCGGACGACTGTCGAGATCAGGCCCGCTCCACCGCGGGGGATCACCACGTCGACGAGCCCGCGGGCACGGATCAGCGCGGTCACACTGTCTCGGGTCTCGCTGGGCAGCAGCGCGACGGCGTCGGGGCTCACCTTGTGCTCGGCGAGGACCTCGCGGAGGACCTCGACGAGGGCCGCGTTGGAGTCGGCGGCCGACGACGATCCGCGGAGCAGCACCGCGTTGCCGGCCTTGAACGAGATGCCGAACCCGTCGACGGTCACGTTGGGACGCGCTTCGTAGACGAAGCCGACGACGCCGAGCGGCACCCGGACCTGCCGGAGCGCCAGACCGTTCGGCAGCGTCTTGCCCGCGGTGACCTGGCCGATCGGATCGGGCAGGGCCGCGACCTGGCGGAGCCCGCCGGTGATGCCCGCCACGCGCTCGGGCGTCAGGCGGAGGCGGTCGACGAGTGAGGCCTCGGTGCCCGCGGCCTCGGCGCGCGCGACGTCGGACGCGTTGGCCTCCAGGATCGTGTCGGCGGCCGCGTCGATGGCGTCGGCGGCGGCCAGGATCACGGCGTCCTTCTGGGCGGCGGTCAACGTGGCGAGGCTCCGCGACGCCTGCTTGGCGGCGGACGCGAGGTCGGTGACGACGGCGGTCACATCCTCGATGGTGGGTGCGCTCATGGATCCAGGTCAGCGCTGCCCGCCGACGGTCCCGACGCGGGCAGCGACACCGTGAACCGGGATCCCGCGCCACGGCCGGCGCTGGCCGCGGACAGCTCGCCTCCGTGAGCGCGGACGAGCGCGTCGGCGATGGTCAGACCGATGCCGCTTCCCCCGTCCGTTCGGCCCCCGTCCGTTCGGCCCCGCGCGGCGTCGGCGCGGTAGAAGCGGTCGAAGAGGTGAGGCAGGTGCTCGGCGGCTATCCCCTCGCCCGTGTCGGCGACGGTGAACACCACGGTGTCCGCAGCCCTCGTGCAACCGACGGTGATCGTCCCGCCCGGCGGGGTGTGTCTGCGGGCGTTGTCGAGGAGATTGCCCAGGACCTGCCCGATCCGCGCCGGATCGGCGGTCAGCCGAACACCGCGGTCGGCCGTCACGGCGAGGGTCACCCCGGCGTCGGCGCACGCCTGCTCGGCCGCTGCCGTGGCGGCGTCGATCAGCGCGCCGGACGTCGTCGGAACGGGCCGCACCAGGTCGAGGCCCTCTTGGACCCGGGACACCGCGTTCACGTCCTCGGCGAGTCGAGCCAGTCGTGCCGTTCCCGACCGCAGCACCCGGAGCGTGTCGGCGTCGGCCAGCCGCACGCCGTCCTCGAGCGCCTCGAGATGCGAGTCGATCGTCGCGATCGGCGTGCGCATCTCGTGACCGAGATCGGCGAGCATCCGGCGACGCGTCGACTCGGTCTCGCCCAGCCGTCGGGCGAGTTCGTTGACGGCGTCGGCGAGGTCGGCGAACTCGCGGCCGAGCCCGGCGTCGTCGACCCTCGTGTCGTAGCGGCCCCGCGCGATGCGACCGGCCGACTCGGCGAGCGCACCGACCGACCGGTCCACCCGATGAGCGAGCCACCAGCTCACCGCGAGCGCGATCAGCACCGCCACCAGCGCGGCGATGCCCCACGCGGGGACGAGCGTCCCGCGGAACGCCATCTCGATGTGCGCCGCCAGCCCCGAGTACTCTTCGATGCCCGCCTGCCGGAGATGTTCGTGGAACAGGCCGGGCGCGATCAGCACCGCGACGACCGCGGCCGTCGCGACACAGCCGATCACCACCAGCGACGACGCGAGGAACAGTCGGGCGCCGAATCCGGCGCGGTTCATGTGCCGTCCCCCATCCGATAGCCGACGCCTCGGACCGTGACCACGTAGCGCGGGTTGGAGGCGTCGTCGCCGAGTTTGCGTCGCAGGTGACCCACGTGGACGTCGACGAGGTGATCGGCGCCGGTCCACCCGGTCCGCCAGACCGCGTCGATCAGCGCGGGCCGAGTGACCACCACTCCGGGGTCGGCCGAGAGGACCGACAGGACGTCGAACTCGGTGCGTGTGAGATGGACGGGACGGCCTGCGACGGTGACCTCGCGGGCCGCGACGTCGATCGACAGATCGCCGAACACGCGGGTCTCCCGCTGCGAGAGCCGCACTCCCGGCCCGCCCAGTCCCGCTCGCGGACGGCGGATCCTGGCCTGGATCCGGGCGGACAGTTCGCGCGGGCTGAACGGTTTCGTCAGGTAGTCGTCGGCGCCGACCGACAAGCCGATGAGCGTGTCGACCTCCTCGCTCCGTGCGGTCAGCATCACCACGTAGGCGTCGGAGAACTCACGCACCCGCCTGCACACCTCCACGCCGTCGAGCCCGGGCAACCCGAGGTCCAGGACCATCACGTCGGGGTCCACCTCGCGGGCGGCGGCGACGGCTCGGACGCCGTCGCCGACGGCGGTCACGTCGAATCCGTCACGCTCCAGGTACGACACGACGAGACCC
>JASLJL010000470.1 GCA_030152405.1 Gordonia sp. (in: high G+C Gram-positive bacteria)
GCCGCTTCAGGTCCCCACCGGCGTGCACCTGCTGTACCCGGTCAACGGCACGACGGCGGCCGCGGCGGATTACGTGGCGCGACGCATCTGACGCCTGTCGTCCGAACGGACTAACGCTGCGGGATCCGGTGACGATAGTCACAGTGAGACCGCAGTGTTAGTCCGTTCGGACTACAGGCGTCAGATGCGTCGCGCCACGTAATCGGCCGCGGCCGCCGTCGTGCCGTTGACCGGGTACAGCAGGTGCACTCCGGTGGGGACCTGAAGCGGCGACCCGTCGCACACGGTGTCGGTGGGGATGCAGTAACTGACGGTCTTGGCGCGGTAGGCCTTGCCGACCTCCATGGCCGGGGCGCCTGCGTCCCGCAGGAAGCGGTTCGACGGCGGCGCGAACAACACGACGGCCTTGACGTGTGAGGCCACGTCCGCTGGCAGCGGCTTCGGTGCGTAGGCCTGATACTTCGCGTAGTCGGCCGGCAGGCGGTACGAGTCGGAGACGGAGTACGCGGCGAGGGCCGCACCCTGCGAGTACCCGCCAACAACGATGTCGGTGGACGGGCAGGCGGCGGCGATCTGCTTCACGCGGTTCTGCGCGGTCTTGACGCCCTGGACGAACGTCTCCGCGAATCCCACCTTGTCGCGGAAGTTGTCGCTGGCCCGGTAGTGCACGGCCTCGACGCGGACGTCCTTGCGCTTGATCCGGTCGTCGAGTGAGTTCTTGAACGCGATGCCCGTCACGCCGAGCGGCGGTGCGGTCTCGGCGGTGCCGCGGGCGAACACCACCTGCACGTCGGCGCACTTCGGCGCCGCATCAGCGGAGGCTGGAAGGGCTGTCGAGACGCCTCCGAGCGCCACCGCGGCCAGGACACTGCAGACGATCGATCGCTTCAGCACGCGTCCATCGTAACCACGAATCGGGTCAGACGGGGTGGACGTTGAGGCGTGCCAGCAAGTCGTTGTCGATGGCGGTCAGCTCGTTGTCGATCGCTCGATGAGCCGATTTCCGCTGCGCAGGGGGCATGGCATCGGCCGCGTCGGCGGCCACCTGGAGGTTGTCCAGACGCTCGGACATCGCGTCGACGAATGCCTTGCCCTCGGCGTTCGACTCCTTCGCCGCGACCTTTTCGGCCGAATCCCGCGAGGTGGCGATCCGTGCGCGCAGGGCGGCGCTGGGGCCGCCGAACTGGGTGAGCACCGCGGCCGGGACGCCGGCCCGCTGTGCCTGGAACTCGGTCAGCTGAGCGCGGGCCGCGACGGCGCCGCGGTAGACGATCGGCACGACGACCGGGGCGGCGAGGCGACCCACGGCGAGGTACCGCTTCATCTTCGAGGTCGTGAAGAACGCGGCTTCGGCAGCGGCCTTGCTCTGCTCGACGACGGTCTTCGCCTCGGCTTCGGCCACCTTCTGCTGGGCCTTCGCCTCGGCCTTGATGGTCTTGCGCTCCTGCTTCTGGGCGCGCTTGTGGAACTTCTGCTCGGTGCGCAGATCCTTCTTGCGAAGTTTGCGCTCAGCCGCGGTCGACGCTTTCGCCTCAGCCTTGGCGCGGTACTTGATCGCCTTCTCTTCGCCCTTGCGGATCTTCTTCTCCGCCTTGCGCTCCGTGCGCTCGGCGCGCACCGATGAGAACAGTCCCATGCCCGGCCTTCCGTGACGAAACTCGACACCTGCAAATGATTGTCTCCAGCTTTGCATAGTCTCGTGGGGTAGTGAATCACTCGGTCCGGTCCCGGACCGGCCGTCGTAGAAGAGAAGTGAGGCCGCCGTCGTGAGTTCTGCCGTTCTGGGGGCGCGGAACCTCACCGGGTGCGAGCACCGTCTCGCACTCGACTTCACCGAGCACGGAGACGCAGCGGCGTCCGACATGTCGCCGGAGGCCCGCCGCCGGATAGAGGCGGCCCAGAGCCACCGTGACCAGGTGATCGGCATGCTGCACGGCTTTCAGAGCGACCGGGACGACTCCGATGTGGTCACCGTGGAAGCGGGCAGCCAACGCGAGCGTGTGGCGCAGACTCGACGGGCCGTCGAGAGCGGCGCCACGTGGATCTTCCAGGCCGCGCTGCCCACCGATTCCGACCGCGGGCGCCGCGGACACGCCGAAGCCCTGATGCGGCTGAACGAGGGGTATCTCCCGATCATCGTCGTCAACCATCGGGTGACGACGCTCGTCTCGGGGGAGCGGCCCGCCGACGCGCCGCCGCCGACCCTGCGCACCTCGCCGCTGTGGGGATGGATGCCCGCACTCGACGCGACGCGCTCGGCCCGATCGCAGCGACGCGACGTGATGCGCCTGGCGCATCTGACCACGATGCTCGACGACCTCGGCTGGGGCACGTCCGACGACGGCCGACGGTTCGGCGGCCTCATCGGGCTGGACGCCGATTGCATGGTGGCGGTGTCGTTGGACTCGGTGCTCGAGGAGTACCGAGCCGAGTTCGAGCGACGCCACGCGATCGCCGACGGAACCATCGCGACCGGACCCCGCAAGGTCGGCGAGTGCCGCAGCTGTCACTGGTGGCCGCGCTGCGAAGCCGAACTCGCCGAACGGCGGGACGTGAGCCTGGTGGTCGGCGGAAATCAGGCGACGATCCTGCAGGACGCCGGACTGACGACCTTCGACGCCCTGGCCGACTTCCGCGGGGATCCGCCCGTCGACTGGCCGGCCGCGGTGCCGTTCGCCGACGCGATCGTTTCCGCGCGGTGTTGGGTGGACGACATCCCGCTGGCGAGGCGGCGTGACCGTCCACGGCTCAGGCGCGCCGACGTCGAGGTGGACGTCGACATGGAGAGCTACTCCGAGCGAGGCGCGTACATGTGGGGCACGCTCCTCACCGACACCACCGATCCGTCGCGCGAGGTGCGCTACCGGCCGTTCGTCACGTGGGATCCGCTGCCGACACTCGACGAGGGACGATCGTTCGCGGAGTTCTGGAACTGGATGTCCACCGAGCGTCGCAGAGCGCGGGCGGCGGGCAAGACGTTCGCCGCGTACTGCTACTCGCAGCAGGCGGAGAACCGGTGGCTGCGCGGCAGCGCGGACCGGTTCCACGGCGTCGTGCCCGGGGTGCCCTCACGCGCCGAAGTCGACGCGTTCATCTCCTCCAAGGAGTGGGTGGACGTGTTCGAGGCGGTCGGCCAGAACTTCGTCTGCCCGCGGGGGAAGGGACTCAAGCGCATCGCACCGGTCGCCGGCTTCGCGTGGCGCGACGCCGAAGCCAGCGGTGAGGCGTCGATGGAGTGGTACGCCGCGGCCGTCGCGCTCGACGGCGCGGATCTCGACGAGTCCCAGCGCGAACGACTGCTCACCTACAACGAGGACGACGTTCGAGCGACCAAGGTGCTGCGCGAGTGGATCTCGTCGCAGGAGGTGCTTGACCTGCCGACCGTCCGCGAACTGCTGGAGTCCCGCGTCGCCGCGAGGTGATCGCGACGGCCGCACGCGCTATCGGGGGACGGCCTCGTTGTCGGCCTCCGCGGCCGCGGCGGCTTCGGCTCGGCGACGACGGTTGGTCGCGACGATCCACGCGACGCCGGCGACCGTGATCACCACGACGGCGACGATCGTCAGCGCTGTGACGAGTGCCGACGCGCCGAGCAGGCCGTCGACGATCAGCCAGGCCGCGAAGGCGAAGAACAGGACGGCCGCGCCGAGGGCGATCGTGCGTTCGGGCAGGTGACGGCCGAGCAGACGACCGACGACGATGGCCAGCGCGTCCGCGGCGACCATGCCGACCGTCGAACCGATCCAGACACCGCGCCAGTCGTGATCGGCGGCCAGGGCGATCGTCGCGAGCATCGTCTTGTCGCCGAGCTCGGCCAACAGGAACGCCGACATGACGGCGAGGAACACCGACCGTCCGACGCGTCCTGCCCGAGAGGCCTCGTCGTCGTCGAGTTCGTCGCCGCGGACCGTCCACAGGCCGAAGACCAGCATCGAGAGGCCGCCGACGATCGACATCAGCTCGGTCGGAATCGAGAGGCCGAGGAAGTGTCCGAGGAAGACCGAGGCGGCGTGGACAAGTGTCGTCGCGGTGAGGATCGCGGTCAGCACCACCCACCAGCGGTAGCGGAGCGCGAACGTCATCGCCATCAGCTGGGACTTGTCTCCCAGCTCGGCGACGAAGATCACGGCGAAACTGAGCGCCAGGGCAGCGAGCATGACGCCAGGTTAGGGTGACCTGCATCCCACATACAACTGTCCGGCCGACCCGGAGAACTGCTGGTCGGGCGTCCCCACTCGACTGTTCGGGGGACCGTAAAACCGTGTGCGGCGGACAGGTCGACGAGGCGGTCCAGGCACAATGGTGCGGTGATCTCCCCTGCAGTCGACGACCGTCGAGTCGTCACCGGGCCCCTGAGACCGATAGAGATCGCGTC
>JASLJL010000512.1 GCA_030152405.1 Gordonia sp. (in: high G+C Gram-positive bacteria)
GTCGGACGCCGAGGTGGCATCCGTGTTGGGTGGCACCGTGGGGCCCGCGCTGCATCAGCTCGCGAAGGGCGTCGACCACCGCCCCGTCGCCGAACGGGCGGGCGCCAAGCAGATCAGCGCGGAATCGACGTTCGCCGTAGACATCGTCGACGCCGCGGGCCTGCGCGCCGCAGTGCAGGCCGCGGCAGCGGATGCTCACCGCAGACTCCTCGACGACGGTCGAGGAGCGCGGACCGTCGTGGTGAAACTGCGGCGGGCCGACATGTCGGTCCTCACTCGTTCGTCGACCCTGCCCGCCGCGACGACGGAGATCGACGTGCTCACGTCGGCGGCGCTCAAGGTGATGCTCGATCCGCTGGAGATCGGTCCGGTCCGGTTGGTCGGGGTCGGATACGCGGGCCTCACCGACATCCGCCAGGATTCGCTGTTCCCCGAACTGGACGTCGACCCGTCGGTGGGTGCGGCGCCTGTCTCGGCTCCGAGCAGCGTGCAGATCCCGCGGGGACCGGCGCGCGACGACGAGCTGCCGACCGGCACCGATGTTCGGCACCCCGAGCACGGGCACGGCTGGGTGCAGGGCGGCGGCCACGGTTTCGTCACCGTCCGATTCGAGACCAGGGCGACCGGCGCCGGGCGCACGCGTACGTTCCGACTGCCTGAATCGGGTCTGACCAGGGCTGATCCGCTGGACAGTCTGGCGTGGGATCAGGCGGGCGACGACGAGGCGAAGAAATCGGCGACACCCTGACGGTCGGCGCCCGTCGCGAGCAGTGCGATCAACGCCATGCGGGCCTGCGGCGCGCGCAGCCACGGCGAGAACACCGCGCCGGCACGAGCCAGATCGACACCGCCGCCGCCTCCGCCGTACGTCGGCTCGACGGCGCCGAACGGCACGCGGGTAGACACGACGACGACCACGTCGCGCTGCACCGCGAGACTCACCTGCGCGGTGATGTCGGGGTGTGTGTTACCCGAGCCGGTGGCGGACAGGACGATGCCCGCGGCTCGCTGTTCGACGGCCGACGCGATGGTCCCGGGGGAGACGCCGGGATAGAGGGCGACGAGGTCGACGCGCGGCGGCAGCCCGACCGGGGGCGCCGTGGCGACTAATGGGCGGGGCAGATCGGCGTTGACCGTGTCGAACGCGATCGGATCGGTCGTCGAGCGCTTGAACGCGCCGCGGGCGCCGACCACCCGTCCGCCCAGGGCCACGAGGACGCCGCGGTCACGTGCGGCCGGGTCGGCCGCCAGCGCCACGGCGGCCGCGATGTTCGACGGACCGTCCGACGACGGGTGATCCGCCGGATACTGCGCGCCGGTGAAGACCACCGGTCGCGGATCGGCCGCGAACAGGTCGGTGAGGAACGCCGTCTCCTCCAGGGTGTCCGTGCCGTGCGTGACCACCACCCCGGCCACGTCGGGGTCGGCGAGTGCGTCCGCGACCGCGGTCGCGACGGAGAACTGCTGTCGCACCGTCATCGACGACGAGTCGACGGCCATCAGGTCGACGGGACTCACGACGACGTCCGAACTCGTCGTCGGGACGAGGTCCGCGGCCGACAGGACGGGCACCGCCCCGTCGTCGGTGGTGCGGGACGCCGCGGTCCCCCCGGTGGTGATCATCACAACCCGACGTGTGCTCATGCGCCGATTGTTGCACTTTCTGCGTCGGCGTGTGCCCTGGTCATCGGTAGCAGGCGGGACGGAAGTGACTGTTGTGTCGCGAATGATCGGATGCGTGCCCGCGCCGACGTTTGGCATAGTGGATGTGTGCTCGGGCCGGACAGTCTGCCCGGGCGGAACATGATGTGAGGATGAGCTCTTGAAGATTCGCAATTTTGTGGCCGTTGCCGTGGTGGCCGCCGCTGTCGCCACCACCGCCGCATGCGGCTCCGACGACTCCGGTGTGCCGCCCGTGCCGACCGCGACCAGTTCGTCGGCTGCGCAGACCAGCACCCCGGCCACCGGCTCGGACGCCGAGATGACCAACGCGAACAAGGTGCCGAGTGTCGCCGCCCTCAACGACATGCTGACCAAGGCACTGGACCCGAAGGTGAAGTCGGCCGACAAGGTCGATCTCATCGAGGACGCCCAGAAGGACCCGACCATCTTCGACAAGCTGGTGAAGGCGAAGAAGGAGAACCCGAAGGTCACCTACCGGATCAAGGCTCCGGTCACCAAGAACGGCCCGAAGAAGGCCAAGGTGAAGGTCCTCGTGAAGATCCCGGGCAACCCGGCGAACCCGATCGACGCGTCGATCGTCTACGACAACGGTCGCTGGAAGCTGTCGAAGGCCACCGTGTGCTCGCTTCTCACGATGAGCGACACCAAGTCGCCGCTGTGCCCGACGACGTCCGCCTCGACGTCGAAGAAGAAGGCCGCATAGTCTCCACCGAGATCTCACGAAAGCCCCCGCCTCGGCGGGGGCTTTCGTCGTCACCGGCCGGGTGAGCTCCAGCTGACCGTGTACTCGTTGCTCTGCAGCAGGGGAGCGGTGCCCGCGTCGCCGGCGAGTTCACGGGCGCCCTTGGTGACGATCTTCCCCGCGGTCGGGAGCATCTTCGTCAGATCGACGGTCACCTCGCCCGAGCCGGCCATCGAATAGCGCTCGATCGACAGGGTCTGCGCGGACCCGGGGATGCGGAACACCGAGTCGGTCGGCGCCTCGTCGACGTCCACCTTCAACGTCAAGACGTCACCCACCCGCGACAGCAGGGTGACGGTGGTGGTGCGACGGATGGTGGCCGCGGACGACACCGTGCGCACCGCCTGCCAACGGGCGCCCGCGCCCACGGGTTCGGTCGGCAGCGGGATCGCCTGGTCGAACGCGCCGGTGAACGACTGCTCGAGCGCACTGCGCGCCGGAGACGTCGACGCCTCGTTGGGGAACAGTCGAAGCGACCGCGGATTGAGGCCCGGACTGAAGCTGACGCCGCCCGTCGAGCCGGCGATGGCGGCGAGCTCGGGCGTGAGCTCGGTGTCGGACGTCGTCGGCTCGTCGATCGTGAACTCGAGGTCGGCGGGATCGTCGCAGACCACGCGGGCGGTGAGCGGGGTGGTCAAGTTCTGCTGCGTCCGCTGCACCTGCTGCTGTCCGTCGCCGCCGGGTGCGATGCTGGCCTCGAGCGAGTCCGTCGTCAGCGTGACGTGCTGCGGCCTCGTCTTGTCTGGTGCCGGACTGAGGACCGCCGGCGCGCCGGTCCCGGCGTCGAGGACGGTGACCGTCGCCAGCGACAGCGGGATCGAGCGGACGCCCTCGCGGTCGGCGCTCGACGACGTCGCGCACGGGCCGGTGTCGGACGGGGCGGACGAGGAGTCGTCGGACGACGCGCAGCCGCTGAGGACCGCGGCCGCGCCGAGCGGCAGCACGGCCAGCATCGTCGCGGTGCGTCGTCTCGTCGTCGACTGTCGGGGGCCATGCAAACGCAGAACACTCACGCCCACGAGAGTAGTGGTCGGCCGATGAGGGACAATCGACGCATGATGCAAACCGTGCCCGGGCGCAGCACCGCCCGGACCGTGACCCTGCTCGCCTTCGTGGCGGTGATCGTCTACCTGCTCGACCTGCTGTCGAAGATCGCCGTCGTCGCCCTCCTCACGCCGTACGAGCCGGTGCAGGTGATCGGCGACTTCGTCACCTTCACTCTCATCCGCAACAGCGGCGCGGCGTTCTCCATGGCGACG
>JASLJL010000020.1 GCA_030152405.1 Gordonia sp. (in: high G+C Gram-positive bacteria)
CATCAGGACACGTTCGGTGCGCTCCGCCGATTCAACCAACACTCACGTTCCTCCGCTCAGACGTGGCCTTTAGGCATCTAGTGTCGCTTGTCGGTCGAACCGCCGCCTCACCAGGTTCGACGCGCCAGAAGGGTCACGCGCTGGGGATGATGACGGGTGCAAGCTCGGGTCGTTTCGCCACCCGCCCGTCGCCGAGCGAGCGGCCGCGGAGTTTCCGGACGATCCACGGGGTGAAGAACTCGACCATCCATCGCGCGTCGTCGAGGGCTCGGAGAACACGGCCGGGGTCGTCGATGGGCGGGAGAGCCTGACCCCAGTCGGGGGAGCTGCCGGGCAGGCCGAGTGCATGGGCCGCTCCCGCTGCGAAACGGGCGTGGCCTGCGGGTGACGCGTGAAGTCGGTCGCGTGCCCACGATCGGATGTCGGTGAGGGCGGGTGCGCTGTACAGGTCGACGAGCACGAAGCCGTAGGTGGCCGCGAACTCGCGCATCATGTCGTTGACGAGAAGCAGCCGGTCTTCGACGCGGCGTCCGAACGGGATGGTGCGGGCGACGTCGGGGAACGTCGAGATCACCACGGTGGCACCGGATTCGGCGAGTCGCCGGTAGATGAAATCGAGGTCGGCGCGTACGACGGCCGGATCGGCTCGGCCGATCACGTCGTTCATTCCGAGGGGTGCAGCGACCAGGTCGGGCCGCAGTGCGAGACATGGTTCGAGCTGTTCGTCCCGAGTGTTGCGCGTGTTCTTTCCGCGGATCGCGAGGTTGGCGTACCGGAGGTTCGGATTGTCCACGGCGAGCCGGTCGGCGAGCCGATCGGCCCAGCCTCGGTATCCGGCCGAATCGTCGCCGTCGCACATGCCCTCGGTCTGGGAGTCGCCGATGGCGACGAACCGCTCGTAGGTCATGGAATCGATAGTAACCACGTGTTCGCCCGGTGTTTGTGAACTGGCGCACTTTACAAATCTCTTGAAATGTCTAGACAGGCGACGTGACAACGTCTAGTGTCAACATCACCAACTCGCCGCACCAGGAGGAAGACATGGCGAATCCGACACTCGACGACGGCCCCGTCGCAGACGTCCAATGGCGTGACAAGAAGCGACACCTCTGGTTGCTCGGCCTCGTGCCGCCGACCGCGGTGTTCCTCGCGACCGGCCTGATCGCCCTGATGAACTGGGCGAGCGACAAACTGGACTGGGGCTGGCTCGCCGCCGTCTCGCCCGTGTGGTGGTGGATCGGCCCACTGCTGATCTACGTGTTCCTGCCGATCCTCGACGTCTTCTTCGGCCCGGACGGACAGAACCCGCCGGAGGAGCTCATGGAGCAGCTTGAGGCCGACAAGTACTACCGCTACTGCACGTACGCGTTCATCCCGTTCCAGATCGCCAGCCTGATCTTCGCGGCCTATCTCTGGACCGCCGGCCCCGGTGGCCGATTCGGAGATCTGTCCTGGCTCGGCGTCGACGGCGGTTCACTCAGCCTCGTGTCGAAGATCGGCGTCGCGCTCTCGGTCGGCGCCATGGGCGGCATCGGCATCAACACCGCTCACGAGCTCGGCCACAAGAAGGTCTCCCTCGAGCGCTGGCTGTCGAAGATCACGCTCGCGCAGACCTTCTACGGACACTTCTTCATCGAGCACAACCGCGGGCACCACGTCCGCGTCGCCACGCCGGAAGATCCCGCCAGCTCGCGTTTCGGGGAGAACTTCTGGACTTTCCTGCCGCGCAGCGTGTTCGGCAGTCTGAAGTCCGCATGGGAGCTCGAGGCGAACCGTCTGAAGAAGATCGACAAGCCTGTCGTCCACCCCAGCAACGACGTCCTCAACGCGTGGGTCATGTCGATTGTCCTGTGGGGTGTGCTCGCAGCGGTCTTCGGCTGGCAGATCCTTCCGTTCATGGTCCTGCAGGCGATCTACGGCTTCTCACTGCTGGAGACCGTCAACTACCTCGAGCACTACGGACTCGTCCGCCAGAAGAACGCCCGCGGTCGATATGAGCGCTGCACCCCGCAGCACAGCTGGAACAGCGACCACATCTGCACCAACATCTTCCTGTACCACCTGCAGCGGCACAGTGATCACCACGCCAATCCGACGCGCCGGTACCAGACGCTGCGCAGCTTCGACGAGGCGCCGAACCTGCCCAGCGGGTACGCGAGCATGATCACGATCGCCTACTTCCCGCCGATCTGGCGGAAGGTGATGGATCGTCGGGTGATCGACCACTACGACGGTGACCTCACCCGCGCCAACCTGCAGCCGGGGAAGGAGGCCAAGCTGCTCGCCAAGTACGGCACGGTCGCGGAGGCCCCGGCCGCGGCGCCGACGCAGGAGACCGCGGTCGCCGTCCTCGACCGTCCGGCCGACGCCACCGCGTTCCGCTGCCCGAACTGCGACTACGTCTATCGCGAGGAGCAGGGGGCCCCGCGTGAGGGCTTCGCGCCCGGCACCCCGTGGGCGAGTGTCCCCGACGACTGGAACTGCCCGGACTGCGGTGTCCGCGACAAGATCGACTTCCTTCCGATTGGAGCATGACATGAACTTCAAACTCTTCCGTTGCATGCAGTGCGGTTTCGAATACGACGAGGCCGAGGGCTGGCCTGAGGACGGCATCGAGCCGGGTACCCGCTGGGACGACATCCCCGACGACTGGAGCTGCCCGGACTGCGGCGCCGCCAAGGCGGACTTCGAGATGGTCGAGGTCGCACGGCCATGAGTGACGGTCACGTCGTGATCGTCGGCGCCGGCACCGCGGGCGCGACCGCGGCGGTCGCCCTGCGGGCGGGTGGGCACACCGGCCCGGTGACGCTCGTCGGAACCGAACCCGAGCACCCGTATCGCAGGACCGCCCTCACGAAGGACCTTCTCGTCGCCGACCTGTCGCCCGAGAAGATCCGGCTGCAGAAGCCGCAGTCGTGGGCGGAGCGGGACATCGACCTCCGGTCGGGTGTCACGGTCACGTCCATCGACACCGATGCGCACACCGTGACCTGCAGTGACGGCAGCCGTCTCGACTACCGGGCGCTGATCCTCGCGACGGGCGGCCTCGCCGCCCGGCCCGGGTGGCTCGGCGCGGACGTTCCGACGATCCGCACTCTCGACCAAGCGCTCGACGTCCGGCGCGCGATCGAGGACGCCGCCCGCGTGACCATCGTCGGCGGGGGACTCATCGGGCTGGAGGTCGCCGCCTCCGCCGCGGCCCGCGGCCTGGACGTCGACGTGATCGAGGCCGCCGACCGCCTTCTCGGACGCGTGGCGCCCGAGCCCGTGTCGGAGTGGTTCGCCGAACTGCATCGTCGCAACGGAGTTAATCTGCGGCTCGGCTCGGCGGTCTCCTCGGCGAGCGCGGACGCTGTCGTGCTCGCCGACGGATCGACAGTCGACGGGCCCGTCGTCGCGGCGGTCGGAATGACGCCGGACGTGGCGCTCGCCGCACAGGCGGGGATCGAGACCACTCGCGCGGGGATCGTCGTCGACAACGCCTTCG
>JASLJL010000024.1 GCA_030152405.1 Gordonia sp. (in: high G+C Gram-positive bacteria)
TGCCACTGGTCACGCATGCCGGTGGCGAAGATGTCGTCGGCGGACAGAGCGCCCGGGCTGTAGACGCGGGCCATCATCGGCCTCCGTTTCCTGAATTCGCGAGTCGAGCGATCTCGACCTGGAACGACTCCTGCGACCACGGCGTGCCGTCAGGACTGACGATGCCGATCTGGTTGAGGCCTTCGACGAGGGCTTCGAGGGTGTGTCCCCCGTCGCCGAAGACCTGTTCGATCGCCTTGGCGAGTCGAGACTCGTACGGCGTCGGATCGGTTACACGTGCCTGATCAGGCACCAGATACAGACTCATCGAGCTCCTCCTAGAGATCGAGTACCAATTCTTCGGACTGTGCGCGCGAGACGCAGATCATCATGGTTGCGCCGCTCTCCTGCTCAGAGGTCGACAAGACGAAGTCGCGGTGATCGGGGACGCCGCGCAAGACGCGGGTCTCACAGCTTCCGCACATGCCTTCACGGCACGAGTTGGGAACGTCGACGCCCGCACCTTCGAGGGCGTCGAGGATGGCGACGTCGGGGCCGACCTCGACGGTGACGTCGGACGCGTCGCAGCGGACGGTGAAGCCGGTGTCGGCACCCGGCTCGTCCTCCTCGGCACGGGCTTTGGGCTTGAATCGCTCGAGCCTGATCGCCTCCGCGTCCCAGGCCTCGCCTCGTTGTTCGACGGCGGCCAGCAGCCCTTCCGGGCCGCAGGTGTAGACGAGGGTGTCGGCTCTCGGCTCGCCGATCAGCGCGTCCAGGTCGAGGACGCCTTCCCGATCCTCACTGACGATCGACACGTTCTCGCCGTAGCCCTGCAGCTCGCCGACGAAGGCCATCGTCTCCCGACTCCGACCGCCGTAGTGCAGTTCCCACTCGGCGCCCGAGCGGTGGGCCTGCGCGATCATCGGGAGCATCGGGGTGATGCCGATGCCGCCGGCGACGAACACGTACTTCGGCGCGGCGAGCAGCTCGAAGTTGTTCCGCGGCGCACTGACCGATACGAGGTGGCCGGGACGCAGGTCGTCGTGCACATACCGCGAGCCGCCGCGGGTGGCCGGGTCGCGCAGCACTCCGATCCGGTACTTCGTCTTGTCCGACGGGTCGCCGCACAGCGAGTACTGGCGGACCAGGCCCTTCCCCAGGTGGATGTCGATGTGAGATCCCGGCGTCCACTCGGGCAACGATCCGCCCGCGACGTCTTCCAGGTGGACCGACACGACTCCGTCGGCCTCCCACCGCATCGAGCGGACGAGAAGTTCCATCGTTCCGGTGTCCAGGTTCATTGCTCGACCTTTCCGAGCCGGCCCAGAATGGGCATTTAACTGAGTAGTGAATAGTTTAGCACTCAAATATGAGCGGTGTCACAGATTCCGCCGAGAGAGTTCCCGGCAACCGTGCGGAGGACGTCAGCGGGAAACAGAGACCGGAGGCGTGAACGGAGTCGGCATCGGCCCGAACGCGGCGAGATCCACTTCGACGAGAACCGGGCCCCGCAGCGAAACCGCTTCGGGAAGCACCGACTCCGCGTCGACCGCAGATCCGATTCGCCGGTAGTCGAGGCCGAGGGCGCCGGACAGCGCGGCGAAGTCGGGAGTTGCGAGGTCGACGGCGTAGGTCGGACCGGTCGCGGCCTGCATGTTCCGCAGCACGCCGTACCCGCCGTCGTTGAACACCAGCATCACCAGCCACGGCTTCTCCTGCGCGACGGTGAGCAGTTCACCCAGATGCACGGCGAGTCCACCGTCGCCCGCGATGGCCAGCGTCGGACGGGTCTCATCGGCCAGGGCGGAACCGATCGCCATGCCCAAACCCTGGCCGATGCCGCCGCCGCGCGGAAAGACGTTGGCGCGGGGATCACTCATCGACAGCAGGCGATTGCCCCACGAGCTCGACGCGATGGTGACGTCGCGTGCGACGACCGAGTCGGCGGGGAACGCCGCACGGACGGCGTCGCACAACCGCGCGTGATCGCCGAGTCCTGCACGCTGCCGGGTGCGGGCGTCGACACGGGCGCGCTTGCCACGCTCGGTCCACTCCGCACTCACCTGTCCCTCGAGGTCAGCGGCGGTCAGGACCTGCTCGAGCACGGACCGGACGTCGCCCACGATGCCGGCCGTCACCGGGAACACACGACCCGGGGCCGTGTCGTCGAGGTCCACCTGGACGTGATTCGCCGGCACCGGAATCGAGTAGTCGCCGGTCTCGTTGCTGCGGAAATGGGTGCCCAACGACACCAGCAGGTCGGCTTCGGCGAGCAGTTCGCGTCCAGCCGGTGTCGCACCGTAGTTGCCGACGCACAGCTCGTGCTCCTCGTCGACGGCGCCCCGGCCGGAGTTGCTGGTCAGCAGCGGGACCCCCCACTTCTCGACGAGCTCGGTGAGCTGAGCACCCGCGTCGCGGACACCGCCTCCCGCCCAGATCACCGGACGCTCGGCGGCATCGATCGCGGCGAGGAGCGGTGCGACCTGCTCCGCGGAGACCGCGGCAGGCGACTCCGCGGAGATCGGCGGGCCCGGGACCACCTCGTGCTCGGCGTACTGCAGATCGATCGGCCATTCGACAGACACCGGCCCGCCCGGCGCGGCGAGTGCTCGCCGAACGCCGTCGCGCAGAATCTTGCCCGCATCCCCCGGATCGGTGACTGTCACCGCATAGGACGACACCGCCGTCAGCATGCCGAGCTGGTCTTTGGTCTCGTGGATGAATCCCCGCCCGGAGCCGAGGTAGTCCGTCTGCACCTGCCCGGTCACGTGCAGCACCGACGTTCCCGCGCTCAACGACTCGATCAGGGAACCCGCCGCGTTGCCCGCGCCGGTTCCCGTGCTGGTCAAGGCGCATCCCAGGCCGCCCGTCGCGCGGGCATAACCGTCCGCGGCGTTGACCGCGCCCGCCTCGTGGCGCACGGGCACGAACCGCAGCTGTGCGGCGACGGCCTCGACGAGCGGCAGGTTGTGCACGCTGACGATGCCGAAGACGGTGTCCACGCCTGCCTCGCGCAGCACCTGCACGAGCAGGTCGCCGCCGTTCTTGATGTTCTTGTCGGTCATTGGGTTCTCCCGGGAGAGTCGACGATCGCGAGACGATCGAGAGGGGCTGACGATCAGGGCTGGAGGGTGGTCAGACGTACCGTGCGACGCCGCCGCACACGTCGAGGCAGGAGCCGGTCACATAGGACGATCGCGGCGAGAGCAGGGTCAGGATCATCGCGGCGACCTCGTCGGCGTGCCCGAAGCGACCGAGGGCGACACCCCGATCGTCGGCGATCCGGGCCTCCCACTCCGCGAACGACTGCGGGTCGCCGGACTGGTCATAGCGTCTGCGCCACTGCCCGGTGTCGATCAAGCCGAGCGCGACCGAGTTCACCCGCACCGCGGGCGCGAGTTCCTGCGACAGCGACTTGCTGAGATTGAGCAGACCCGCGCGCGCCGCGCTGGTCGCGACCAGCCTCGACTCCGGCTGGCGGGCGAGGACGGCGTTGACGTTGACGATCGCGGCCGCGTCCGAGCTCCGCAGGTGCGGCAGGGCCGCGTCGACGGTGTTGAGCACACTCGAGAACTTGAGGTCGAGCTCGTCGCGCCAGTCGTCGAGAGTGGTCTCGGCGCGGGGCGCCATTCGAGATCCGCCCGCGTTGTTGACGACTCCGTCCAACCGCCCGAACCGCGCGACGCCTGCGCTCACGACCGCGTCGACGTCGGTACGACTGCGGACGTCCGCCGCCACCGTCACGACCCGGTCCTGCGCGTCCGGCGGCACCTCGCCCAGGGCGGCCGCGAGCCTGTCGCCGTCACGGGCACAGGTGATCACGTTCGCCCCTTCGTCGAGGAGGAGGCGCGCGGTCGCCAGGCCGACGCCCGAGCTTCCTCCGGTGACCAGGTACGCGCGGTCGCGCAGCAGGAGAT
>JASLJL010000059.1 GCA_030152405.1 Gordonia sp. (in: high G+C Gram-positive bacteria)
GAGTGGATCCCTCCACCCTACCAAGCGCTTGCTTTAGCCACATCCTCAGCATCTCTCAGCGGCGGCCGACCGGGAGGTCAGACGGCGATCAAAGGGCGGGGGACAGCGTCATCCTCGACCGGGACATACGGACCCGGCTTGCGGCGCGGACGTCCGCCGGGGAAGGCGAGGCGGAGAATCGTCCGTTGCACTGTGCCGAATTGTCGACCGAAACGACCTGTGTTGTACGGCAGAGCGTGCCTCTCACAGATCTCTTTGACCTTCGGTGCGATCTGGGCGTAGCGACTGGACGGCATGTCCGGAAACAGATGATGCTCCACCTGGTAGCCGAGGTTGCCGGAAAGGACGTGGAAGATGGGCGATCCCTCGATGTTGGCGGCCCCGAGGAGTTGCCGGATGTAGAAGCCTCCCCGGGTCTCGTTCTCCACCTCCTCCTCACTGAAGGTGTAACACTGGTCGGGGAAGTGGCCGCAGAAGATGATTCCGTAGGCCCACACGTTGCGGATCACGTTCGCCGTGAAATTGGCCTTCAGCGTCCGACCGAAACCCTTCGGCCCCGACAACAGCGGGAACGCAATGTAATCCTTCGCGATCTGACGCCACGCCTTGTAGCCCATCCCGCGCATGTCCTCACGCAACTGTGCTCGGGACTTCTCCCCCGCTGCGATCGCGTCGAGGTCGAGGTCGTGGAACGCTACGCCCCATTCGAAGAAAGCGGCGAGAACCACGTTGTAGAACGGTTGAAGAAGATAGAGCGGCTTCCACTCCTGGTGCGGATCGATCCGCATGATCTCGTAGCCGAGATCTTTATCCTTGCCGCGGATGTTCGTGAAGGTATGGTGCACGAAGTTGTGGGAGTGCTTCCACGCCTCCTTCGTCGACGCACTGTCCCAGTCCCACGACGTGGAATTGATCTTCGGGTCCTGCATCCAGTCCCACTGGCCGTGCATCACATTGTGGCCGATTTCCATGTTCTCCAGGATCTTGGCGATCCCGAGCACACCGGTGCCCAGATACCATGCCGGCCGATAGCGTGATCCGAGTAGCAGCGCCCGCCCGAGGAGTGCCAACTGTCGCTGCAGAGCTATCACATTGCGTATGTACTCGGCATCCTTGTCACCGAGACTCGAGAACACCTCGTCGTGGATCGCGTCGAACTCTCGCCCGATCTGTTCGATCTGCTCGTCGGAGAGCCGCGCGAGCGGGCTCTCTATCATCGATTCGGCCATGCTGCTCTCCCCGTTCGGTTGAGAATTCTTGCCCATCTCCTACAGATCGATGACGACGTCACCGTCCGGACAGTTGACGCAGGTGCGAACCGTCGCGCCGGCTTCCGTGGTCTCCCCGGTCCGGACGTCGCGAACGACGCCCTCCCTTAGCCTTCCCACGCACGTGTGACAGATACCCATCCGGCACCCGAACGGCATGTCGACGCCCGCGGCTTCCCCGGCATCGAGGATCACAGTGTCGCCGTCGCACTGCGTCTCGACGTCGGACGCGGCGAACCGAATCGCTCCGCCCGCACCGGATGACCCGCGCACGAGGTGCTCGAACGACTCGATGTGCAGCATGTCCGACAGTCCATGGTGATCGAAGTGTTCGGTCAACGCATCGAGCATCGGGCCCGGTCCGCATGCGAACACCTGGCGCTCACGCCAATCAGGGCAGACGTCGTCGAGCTCACCCGGAGTGAGTCGCCCCCGCGTCGAGGTCTCCCGGAGCTCGAACCGGTAGTCGGCGTGACTGTCCGCGAGAGCGGCGAGGTGCTCGCCGAAGATCGCGTCCGAGGCTGTCCGAGACGAGTGGATGTGGACGATGTCAGGCACCGCCTTCGTTCGCTCGAACGAGCGAAGCATGGCCATCACTGGCGTGACTCCGCTGCCGGCGGTGAGAAAGAGGATCTTACGGTCCGCGGGGCCGTCGCAGACGAACTGACCTTCCACTTCACCTAGCGTCACAAGCGACCCGAGCGCGGCGCCGGAGTTCAGGTAATTGGAGACCGCACCCTTCTCAGTGCGTTTCACGGTGATGGTGATCTGGCCGTCCGGCCGGGAACCGTCGGTGCTCAACGAGTAGGCACGCCAATGGCGTTTGCCGTCGATGTCGAATCCGATGCGGAGAAACTGGCCGGGCCGATGTCCCCTCCACCGGAAGCCCGGAACAATGAAGACCGTCACGGCGTCATCGGTCTCGGGGTGGATCCGTTCGATCCGGCCTCGAGCCTCGTCGGTGGACCACAGCGGATTGATCAATTGCAGGTAGTCGTCGATCTGCAGTGGCCAGGTGAAGTACTGAAGACCCTTGATCGCCAGCCGCGCGACCGGAGGCATCCGCACGCGAGCTCCACGCTCCGGCATGTGACCCTCCTCACGTACGGCCGTCTCCCACCGTACGTGATTTCTGTCCGACGAATGGATTAACCACCGAAGAGACTGCGAGGACCGTCCGCGGCGGCGGACGGTCCTCACGATCGGCGAGCCGGGGTACGACTCAGCGCTTGGCAGACTTGCGCGACGCACGCCCCTGAATCACGTTCCACATCTTCATCTGCATGTCGGTGAGACGGGTGTCCTTCTTGGTGAAGGGCGCGCTGACGAGCTCGGCGAACTTGATCGGCATCGTCGACACCGTGACGGCGCGAGCGTGACTGAACGTGTCGAATCCGAACTTGCCGTGGTAGTTGCCCATGCCGGAGCGGCCGACGCCGCCGAACGGCAGACCGTGCGAGAGCAGGTGCAGCGCGAAGTCGTTGCCGCTGATCGATCCACTGCGCGTGTTGTCCGCGACGCGCTGCAGATTCTCGTTGTCGTCGCCGACCCAGTAGAGCGTCAGCGGATGCCCCGCGGAGTTGATCTTGTCGATCGCCTCGGACAGGTTGCGGTACGGGTACACGGTCAGCACCGGCCCGAACACCTCGTCCTCCTCGATCTTCATGCCCGCTTTGACTCCCGTGAGCAGCGTCGGCGGGATTTTGCGCGCCTCGGCGTTCGGCAGCGCCTCGCCCGCCGGAATCACCTGATGCTTGGTGGCGCCGAGTTCGACGGCGTCGTCGATCAGCCCGGTGATGCGCGTGTAGTTCTTCTCGTTGATCGTCGACGTGTACTGCTTGTTGTCGAGGATCGTCGGGAAGTTCTTCGTCCAGCGCGCGACGACCTTCTCAGCGAACTCGCCGACCTTGCTCTCCGGCACGAAGACGTAGTCGGGGCACAGGCACACCTGGCCGCCGTTGATCATGCGCGCGTCGGCGACGAAGTTGGCCGCCTCGGTGATGTCGGTGGTCGCATCGACGATGACCGGGTTCTTGCCGCCGAGCTCGAGCGTCACCGGCACCAGATTCTTCGCGGCCTCCTGCGCGACCGACGCGCCGACCTCGGGGGAACCGGTGAAGAACATGTGGTCGACCTTCAGCTTCGCGAAGTCCGCGCCGCCGCCGTGGGCCGACGTGACCACCGCGAGCTCCTCGATCGAGAAGTAGTCCGGCGCCACGCGCGCGATGACCTCGGTGGTCTTCGCGGTGATCGACGACGGGCGAAGCAGGACGCGGTTGCCCGCCGCGAAGGCGGAGCCGGCCGGAACGATGGTCAACTGCAGCGGAAAGTTCCACGGTCCCATGATTCCGACGACGCCGAGCGGGTCGTGGCGCAGGCGCTGCTTGTAGCCGAGCGCGCCCTGGACCTTGGAGACGTTCTGCTCCTTCATCCACTTCTCGGCCGAACGGCGCTGGTGCGTGAGATCGATGAGGCAGCCTGCGACGTCGGTCGCGATCGACAGTTCGCGCGGGCGTGTGCCGAAGTCCTCGTCGAGCGCCTTGGTGATCTCGTCGGCGTTGTCGAGGAGCATCTGACCGAGACGGTTGATGCGGTCCACACGGGTGGCAGCGTCCGGGATGCCGTCGCGCAGGTACGCGGCCTTCTGGATCTCGAGCAGTTCGGTCAGCGTGTGCGACTCGGACGACACCTTGTCGCCGGCGCGCACTGCGGTCTCTGCAGGCTTGGTCATAGGACACTCCACTTCATGGCGAACTCATTCAACGTTGAGACGAATTCTAGATGTCATCCCATCGTACCGATCGCGTGGCCCTAATCACAGTGCCGATGGGGAGCGCCGACGCCATCTGCCTGATCGGCAACGACTGCGGCGGCGGAGCGACTCGATGCCCCAGAAGTCCACCGGGACGTCGGCCGGTGAGCGGCACTCGATCGGCGTCGCGCCCGCACGCTCGGGTCATCGGTGATCACCGCCGATGTGAGCGCACACTGTCGACGGGTGTTCCAGTCGTGACTCCACCATCGCGAGAGTACTCGTCGACGTCGTTCGATCGGACTACATCTCGAACGGCGTCACGGATCGTCGCTCCAAGATCCGATCGGGTGCCGACCTCGCTGCCCCGACATGCAGGAAGGGCCCGACGGCTTGCGCGGTCGGACCCTTCCCCTACCAAGGCGTGAGGCGTCAGCCGAGCCGCTCGATGATCGTGACGTTGGCGGTGCCGCCGCCCTCGCACATCGTCTGCAGTCCGTAGCGTCCGCCGGTCCGCTCGAGCTCGTTGAGGAGCGTCGCGAACAGCTTGGCACCGGTCGCGCCGAGCGGATGTCCGAGCGCGATGCCGCCGCCGTTCGGGTTCACGCGGGCCGGATCGGCGCCGGTCTCCTTGAGCCATGCGAGGACGACGGGCGCGAAGGCCTCGTTGATCTCGACGACGTCCATGTCGTCGATGCTCATACCGGTCTTCTCCAGTGCCCATTTGGTGGCCGGGATGGGCGCAGACAGCATCATCACCGGATCGTCGCCGCGGACCGTCATGTGATGGATGCGCGCACGCGGCGTGAGGCCGTACTCCTTGAGCGCCTTCTCCGACACCACGAGGGTCGCCGACGACCCGTCGCAGATCTGCGAGGCGACGGCGGCGGTCAGATCGGAGCCCTCGGCGAGGACGTTGAGCGACGCCATCTTCTCCAACGACGTCTCGCGCGGGCACTCGTCGACGACGCAGTCGCCGAGCGGGACGTACTCGCCTGCGAAGCGTCCTGCGGCGATCGCGGCGCGGGCGCGCTCGTGGCTCTGCAGCGCCCAGGCCTCCATGTCGCCGCGGCTGATGTCCCATTTCTTGGCCATCATGTCGGCGCCGACGAACTGGCTGATCTCGGCGTCGCCGAACCGCTCGACCCAGCCCTTCGACTCTGCGGTCGGGGTGGTGAAGCCCAGTTCCTGGCCTGCGATCATCGCCTGACTGATCGGGATGGCGCTCATGTTCTGCACGCCGCCCGCGAGGACGACGTCCTGCGTCCCGCTCATCACGGCCTGAGCGGCGAAGTGGATCGCCTGCTGGCTGGAGCCGCACTGGCGGTCGACGGTGGTTCCGGGCACGCCGAGCGGCATGCCCGCGGTGAGCCATGCGGTGCGCGCGATGTTGCCCGCCTGCGGTCCGACGGTGTCGACGCAGCCGAAGATCACGTCGTCGACGATCTCCGGGTCGATGCCGGTGCGCTCGACGATCGCCGAGATCACGTGTGCGCCGAGGTCGGCCGGGTGGACGCCGGCGAGCGATCCGCCGCGCTTGCCGACCGGGGTGCGGACGGCGTCGACGATGTAGGCCTGGGGTGCGGTCATGGTGATGAACTCCTTGCTATGCGCGCTGGCTGGAGATCGACACGATCTCGCCGGTCAGGTAGGTGGTGTAGTCGCTGGCGAGCATCGCGATGGTGGCCGCGATCTCCCAGACCTCGGCGGCGCGGCCGTACGCCTCGCGCGACGCCAGCTCGTCGAGCAGGTCGTCGCTCGTCACCTTCGCCAGGAACGGGTGGCGCGCGATCGACGGCGCGACGGCGTTGATGCGCACGCCGTAGTCGGCGGCCTCGACGGCCGAGCAGCGGGTGAGCGCCATGACGCCGGCTTTGGCGGCGGCGTAGTGAGCCTGGCCCCGCTGTGCGCGCCAGCCCAGGACGGAGGCGTTGTTGACCAGGATTCCGCCGTGCCCGGCATCGCGGAAGTAGCGAAGAGCGGCACGAGTGGCCCGGAACGTGCTGGTCAGCGTGATGTCGACGACCCGGTCCCACTGCTCGTCGGTCATGTCGGCGACCGGGGTCTCTCCGCCCAGTCCGGCGTTGTTGACCAGGACGTCGATGCGGCCGAGCTTCTGCGCCGAGGCGGCGATCAGATCGTCGACCTGCTCGGTGGACGACACGTCGCACACGTGCGAGGTGACACGTTCGGCGCCGAACTCGGCGGCCAGCTTCTCGACGGTCTCGCCGAGGCGACGCTCATGGAAGTCGGACACCAGGACGTCTCCGCCCTCGAGGAGCACACGGCGTGCGGTGGCGAAGCCGATGCCCGTTCCGGCGGCGGCGGTGACGACGACCTTCTTGCCCTTGAGCAGGTCGTGGCCCGCGATCTCCTCGGGCGGAGTGGCGAGTGGGGAAACAGGACGAGTCATGGACGTGCCTCTCGGGGAAGGCCGAGGACGCGCTCGGCGATGATGTTGCGCTGGACTTCATTGGAGCCGCCGTAGATGGTGTCGGCGCGCGTGAAGAGCAGCAGTCGCTGCCATTCGTCGAGCTCGACGTTCTCCGGGTCGGCGATGTCGTTGGCTCGCCCCTCGGTGGTGGCGGGCGGTCCGATCAGCGACGGGGCGCCGGCCACTGCGACAGCGAGTTCGCCCAGGTCGCGGTGCCAGTTGCCCCACAGCAGCTTGGTGACGGACGCGGCTCCGGCCTCGGAGACGATGTCGCCGGCGAGGGTGCGACGCGCGTTGGCCTCCATCACCGAGAGACCGACCTTGGCCCGGCGCAGTCGGGAGGCGATCTCCGGGTCGTCCGCCGATCCGTTGCGTTCGGCCAGATCGACGAGGTCGTCGAGTTCGCGTCGGAAGCCGACCTGCTGGCCGAGCGTCGAGACGCCGCGCTCGAACTGCAGCAGTCCCATGGCGACCTTCCAGCCGTCGCCGGGTTCGCCCACGATCAGGTCGGCGGAGGTCTTCGCATCGTCGAAGAACACCTCGTTGAACTCGGACGTTCCGGTGATCTGCTGGATCGGGCGGATCGTCACTCCGTCGGCGTCGAGCGGCACGAGCAGGAAGCTCAGCCCCTTGTGCCGGGCGGAGCCCTTCTCCGTGCGGGCGATGACGAAGCACCACTGCGACAGATGAGCGAGCGAGGTCCAGATCTTCTGGCCGTTGATCACCCACTGGTCGCCGTCGAGGGCGGCGGACGTCTGGACTCCCGCGAGGTCGCTGCCCGCGCCCGGCTCCGAGTAGCCCTGCGCCCAGAGTTCGGTGACGTCGACGATGTGCGGCAGGAACCGGGCCTGCTGTTCGGGGGTGCCGTACTCGATGAGAGTCGGGCCGAGGAGTTCCTCACCGAGGTGATTCACACGCGCGGGAGCGTTGGCGCGCGCATACTCCTGGTGGAAGATGATCCGCTGCTCGATGGTCGCACCGCGGCCGCCGTGTTCGACGGGCCAGCCGAGACACGTCCACCCGGACGCTGCGAGGTGTCGGTCCCACTCGAGCCGCTCGGCGAAGAACTCGTGTTCACTGCCGGGGCCACCGCGGCCCCGGAGCGACGCGAAGTCACCGACGAGGTTGTCGGAGAGCCAGTCGCGCACGGCTTGTGCGAAGACTTGTGCCGCATCGGGCGTGGCTGCCGCCCATTCGCCGAGGTCGACGGCCCGATCGGCGAGATTGATCGTCGTCATGACCGCTAGCTTAACCTACCAAGCATTTGCTAGGTTTTGTTCATGCTTCCGACTCCGCTCACCACCCCGGCCGCACTGCACCGCGCAGAGCAGTCGTGGCCCGACCGCCCCGCGATCGTCGACGAGCAGTGGGCCGAGCCCGTCCGTCTCACGTGGAGCGAGTTCGCCGACCAGGTCCGACGCTTCGCCGCAGGCCTCATCGAACACGGCGTCGCCCACGGCGACCGGGTGGCCCTGTGGGCGCCCAACAGTCACCACTGGCCCATCGCCGCACTGGGGACCCAGTACGCGGGAGCCGTTCTGGTGCCGCTCAACACGCGCTACACGGTCAGCGAGGCGTCCGACATCGTCGAACGCTCCGGTGCACGAGTCGTCGTCGCGTCCGGCGAGTTCGCAGGGATCGACCGCCTCAGCGAGGTCCTCGCGTCACCGATCGCCGACGGCCGCACCGTGGTCGGCATCCCGCTGGAGAACGCCGTGGACGGCGACGGCGTCGTGCCGTGGGACGTGTTCCTCGACGTCTCGGACGAGGCAGCCGAAGCATCGCGTGAGCGCGCCGACGCCGTCACCGGCGATGATCTCTCTGACATCCTGTTCACCTCGGGAACCACCGGCGCACCCAAGGGAGTGTTGGCCGAGCACCGCCAGACCGTCGCCGGGTCTCACGCGTGGGGCGCCAACGGCCGGCTGTCGGAGGCGGACCGGTACCTGATGGTGAACCCCTACTTCCACACGTTCGGCTACAAGGCGGGCATCCTCCCGTGCGTGCTGTTCGGCGCCGCGATGCTGCCGCTCGCGGTCTACTCGCCCACGGAGGCGTCCAAGCTCGTCGCCGCCGAATCGGCGACGGTGTTCCCCGGCGCTCCGACGATCTTCCAGACCATCCTCGACGATCCGGCTCGCGGCGACTACGACCTGTCGAGCCTCCGACTGATCGTCACCGGCGCGACGATCGTCCCCGTCGTCCTGATCGAGCGCCTGCAGTCGGAACTCGGCGTCGAGACCGTCGTCACCGCCTACGGCCAGACCGAGACGAGCGGATTCATCACCACCTGTCGTCCCGACGACGATGCCGTCACCGTCGCCACCACCTGCGGACGGGCCTTCGACGGGATGGAGGTGAGACTCTCCGACGAGGGCGAGGTCCTCACGCGCGGCGCGATGGTGATGCGCGGCTACCTCGACGATCCGCGAGCCACCGCCGAGACCATCGACGCCGACGGCTGGCTCCACACCGGCGACGTCGGGACGCTCGACGACCGCGGCAACCTCAAGATCACCGACCGCCTCAAGGACATGTACATCTGCGGCGGATTCAACGTGTATCCGGCCGAGGTGGAGCAGGTCCTCTCGCGCATCGACGGCGTCACCGAGGCCGCGGTCATCGGCGTCGACGACGAGAGGCTCGGCGAGGTCGGCAAGGCCTTCATCACCACGCGCGACGGCGCCGAGGTGACTGCGGAACAGGTGATCGCCCACGCTCGGGAGCACCTGGCGAACTTCAAGGTCCCGCGGTCGGTCGAGTTCGTGGACGCCTTCCCCCGCAATCCCTCCGGGAAGATCCTCAAGCGCGAGCTGGCGTAGGCGACACCCGCTCAGGTCGTCGCGACCGCGGTCAGGCTCCTTCGCGCCGGAGGATGAAACGCTGCACCTTGCCGCTCGGCGTCTTCGGCAGCGACTCCACGAAGTGGACCGCCCTCGGGTAGGCGTGCTTCGAGTACTCGTCGCGCACGAGGTGCTGCAGTTCGGCCTCGAGTTCGCTGCTCGCTTCGAATCCGGTGTTGAGCACCACGAACGCTTCCACGACCTCGCCGCGGATGCCTTCTGGGTCGGGCCGTCCGACGACCGCGACCTCGGCGATCGACGGGTGGACGGCCATGACGCTCTCCACGTCGAACGGGCCGATGCGGTAGCCGGCGGCGAGGATCACGTCGTCGTCGCGCGCAGTGAAGGAGAAGTAGCCCTCGTCGTCGACCTTCCCGGTGTCGGCCGAGAGGTACCAGGCGCCGTCGTCGGTGAACCGCTCCGCGGTCTTCTCCGGCGCGGCGTCGTACCCGGTGTACCAGAGCAGCGGGCTGCCTTCGACGTCGAGCGCGATCTGACCGTCGACGATGCCCGCGGCGTAGCCGGGCATCACCTGGCCCATCGATCCGGCCTTCAGCGGAAGCGCCACATCAGGGTGCCAATGGTTGCCGATCACCATGCCGGTCTCGGTCTGGCCGTAATGATCGCGGACCTCGGTGCCGAGGTGCGTGACGCCGAAGTCGACGATGTCCGGAGTCAGCGGCTCACCGGCCGACGACGCCCGGCGCAGACCGACTCCTGTCATGTCGGCGCCGGCTCGGAGCGCGCGGTACATGGTGGGCGCACCGGCGAAGTTGGTGACACCGAACGTCTTCAGGACGGCGACCGTCGAGTCCGGCGTGAAGCCCCCGTTGAAGAACAGGCTGGTCCGACCACCGACGAGTGGACCGAGGATCGCGTAATAGAGGCCGTACGCCCAGCCGGGATCGGCGGCGTTCCAGAACACGTCGTCCTCCGCGACGTCCAACGAGTAGTGCTGGTAGGTCTGGAATGCGGCGAGCGCGCGCAGGGGCACCGGGACGCCTTTCGGCTTGCCGGTGGTGCCGCTGGTGTAGAGCTGGACCAGCGTGCCCTCGCCTCCGATGACGGCGTCGTCGGTGAAGGCTGCGGCGCCGACCGACTCGGCCGCCAGCTCGTCGACGTCGAGCACGGTGACCACGTCGATCGGGTCCACCTTGGCGCGCTGTGACGCGTCGGTGATGACGATCTTCGCGTCTGCTCCCTCCACACGGAGCGCGATCGCGCCGGTGGCGAAGGCCGTGAAGAGCGGCACGTGCACCGCGCCGATCCGCCACAGAGCCATCAACGCGACGAGCAGTTCGCGACGCTTGCCGAGGAGGACGGGCACCCTGTCGCCGCGGACGACGCCGTGGGCGGCCAGCACGGTGGCCATGCGCCGCGATTCGTCCGCCAACTCCCCGTGGGTGAACGGGGTGGACGTCAGGTCGGGCTCGACGAGTGTGAACGCAACCGCAGCGGGGTCGAACCGATCGCACAGCAGGTGCGCGGCACTGGCGGTGGGTGCGCTGTACTCGTCGATCCACTCCTGCACTCGGCGCTCGGCGGCCTCGCGTCCATCGGTCATGTCGGTACTCCATCTCGTCGACTTGTCACGGATGGAACAATGATGGTTGTGACTCCCGCCACCGAGAACCCTCCGAAGAGGGGTGCATCTCCAGACGAGCTCGCTCGTCGGCTGCGCATGCCTCTCGAGCGGCTCCGCGTGCGCACCGGCGC